>JBOGKI010000445.1:0-4361 GCA_050745605.1 Terriglobia bacterium
GCGGGTTCGTGACGACGATGAGGAAACACTCAGGGGAGTAACGGGCCACCTTTTCCACCGTACCCTTGACCACGTCGAAGTTGGCTTTGAGCAGCTCGTCGCGGCTCATCCCGGGTTTACGCGGGAAGCCGGCCGTCAACACCACCAGATGGGAGTGAGCCGTGTCGGCGTAATCATTCGTTCCTCGAACCTTGATGTCGTAGCCCTCGATGGGCCCGGACTCCAGCAGGTCCAATCCCTTCCCCTGCGGGATGCCCTCGACAATATCGATCATGACGACGTCCGCCAGTTGCTTGTCCGCCAAGCGGTGCGCCACCGTCGCCCCCACGTTTCCCGCCCCCACCACCGTAACCTTTCTCCGCACGATTACCTCCTTCGCTGAGTGAATTGATAGGATGTCTCTTATCCCGCCTGCAACCTTCCCAGGCGATGGTCAACACGCTTTCCTTGGGTTCAGCGAGGCATTGAAAGCGGGTGAGATGACCTGTCGTTAAGAGCTGACGATACCACCCCGGCGTTCTCCAAATCAACGGGCGGACGCAATCGCTAACCAAAGGTCATCCATTGACTGACGACTTCACGGCGGCGCGCAATGCTATCTTGTGGCGCTCGCTGAGCCCATACCAAATAAGAAGAGCCGCGAAGAAACCGGCCAGCGTTTTCCCGGCAAGCAAATTCGGAGGCATCATCAGAATGATACAGATGAACACTGTCCAGAGAATGGCGATCAGGTTTACCGCGGGGCTGAACGAGCCCAGGTTCCAGGGCCCCCGCTCGGTCCACGAGCCCTGCCGGCGCGCCCGATAGCCAAGGACGACTGGAATCGCGTAGGCCACATACAACCCCACGGTGCTGATGGAAGTCACCACCGAATAGGCGCCGCTGTAGATGGAGATGGCGAATGCCGCGCCCGCCGAAATCCAGATCGCGGGAGACGGCGTCCGCCATTTGGCGCCCACCGTGCTCCAGAGGCTGGAAAGCGGCATGCCTCGATCCCGCGCGAAGGCAAAGATCGTCCGGGAGGTGGAAGCGACGGTGGAAAGCCCACAGAACCACATGGCCATGGCCGCCAGCAGCGACGCCGCTACTCCGGCGCGGGCGCCAAGGCCCTGCTCCAAAATGGTAATGACGGCGGGAATCGGATGACCAGAGGCATCCCGCGCACTCAGCACGGAGCTGATACTGTGCATGGAGAGCGTGAGCGCGAAGAGCAGAAGGTAGCCGACCACTGCGGAAATGACGACCGAGTTAACGATGCCCCGCGGCGCTCGCCTTCGGGGGTCAACAGTCTCCTCCGCTACGTGCGCTGAAGCGTCATACCCCGTGAAAGTCCATTGCGCCTGCAGCAAACCCAGCAGGAAGGCCAGGCCATAAGGAAAGGACGAGCCGGTTTTAGCCTGCGTGAAGAACCCCACCGAATGCTTGGGCGCGAAGAGGAGTAGCGCTCCGACGATCACCAGCACGCCCAGAATGTGAACCGTCACGCTAAAGTCATTGAGCCATGCGACCAAGCGAATTCCGAAGTGATTAATCAGCCCGTGGGACGCAAGGATGGCGCCATAGACGATCAACAAGGTGCGGCTGGTGGCGTTGAGGCCAAGGAGCGGAGTCACAAACCGCGCGCAGCCATAATCCACGCCCGCCAGCGTGGCAATCAAGCCGACGATGCTGAACCACGCCGTAAACCAGCCCCACCCCGGACCGCCCAGCCGGGTGGCCCAGTCATACATGCCGCCCGAGGCTGGGTACGCTGAAGCGAGCTCCGCCATACTGGCGGCCACCGCCAAGGTAAACACGGAGACCAGCGGCCAGCCGTAGGCCATCTCCGCCGGGCCGCCCATTTGCAGGCCGTAATCGAAGAGCGTGACGGCGCCGGTGAGGATGGAAATGATGGAGAAGGAGAGGGCGAAGTTGGAGAACCCGCCCATGCTGCGGAACAATTCCTGGGCGTAACCGAGATGGCGAAGGTCCGCTTCATCCCGGCGGGCGCGTTCCGCTCCACGGCCCGGAGCAACTTCGGATCGGGGTTTGGGTGATTCCGTCTCTCCGGCCATCAGTCCGTCTATGGTCGTTCGATGGGTCCGGCACCCATGGCAAGAAACGCCATGGTGCACCACCCAGGTTCGACGCTCCCTTCCTGCGTCAGGGCAGGCTCCGAACGCCGCTACCGCCGCAGTCCTGGCACAGACTCAATAAGCCTGCCGGTAGAGTTGCTCCATGTCTTTTAAGTCAGTGGGCCGGGGATTCAAGAGGCGGCAGCCATCTTCCATCGCCTTGGAGGCCATCGCGGCAAACATCTGGTCGTCCACGCCGTGATCCCGAAGTCGCGGCTTAATTCCGATGTCCGCATTGAGTCGTTCAACCGCTTCGATGGCGGCCTCCGCCGCGGCGCGCGGAGAAAGGCCGCGGACTTCAATTCCCAGAGCAGCCGCCAAATCCGCAAGGCGGGACTCGACCGCGGGAAGATTGAATCGCATCACGTGCGGCAACATGATCGCATTGGAGAGTCCGTGATGGAGACCGGCGACGGTGGAAAGAGGATGGGCCAGCGAGTGCGTGGATCCCAAGCCTTTTTGGAAAGCCACAGCGCCCATGATCGACGCCATCATCATTTGGCTTCGGGCTTCCGGGTTCTTCCCGTCATGCACGGCGGCGCGCAGATAACGGCCGGCCAGCTCGACACCCTTTAGAGCAATGGCATCGCAGATGGGCTGGAAAGGCGTTGAGAGATAGGCCTCCAGGTTATGGGTCATCGCGTCCATGCCCGTTGCGGCAGTGAGATGGGGTGGCAAGCCGAGCGTGAGGTCCGGATCATCGATGGCGATGGTGGGCATCAGGTGTTGGGAAAAGATCACCGTCTTGCGGCTGGTGGACTTCAGCGTAATCACCGTGCTGCGCGAGACTTCACTGCCAGTGCCGGAAGTCGTGGCCACGGCCAGCATGGGAGGCATGTTCGCCGTGATCTGTTTCCAGCCGTCGCGTAGATCGTCATATTGCTCAAGAGGCAGAGCATGCGTCGTCTTCAGGCGGATCGCCTTGGCGGCATCGAGAGGGCTGCCGCCGCCCACGGCCACAATCGAATCACAACCCTGGCGATAGTAGACCTCGACTCCCGGAAGGACGCTGTTTTCCGTGGGATTGGGCTCCACTTGATCGAAGACCACGGATTCCAGATTCAAGCTCTTCAACGGCGCCAGCGCCCGTTCGACCAGGCCAGCTTTTACCACGCCCGCATCTGTCACCACCAGCGGGCGCTTTTTGCCGAGTCCTTCCAGTGACTCCCCGATCTTGTTCACGGCGCCCGAGCCGAAAATGATCTGGGTGGGGAAGGCGAATGTCGTCATCATTCGTGAACCTCACTGGAACAGTCATTCTGAGCGCAGCGAAGAATCCGAACAAGCTATCGGCCGTCAGCTCTCAGCAAAAACCGAACTATTCTTTATGCTGACGGCTGATCGCTGATGGCTGACCGCTTTTTCAGCATCAGATAATCTCAAAATACCGTTCGAGTTCCCAGTCCGTGACCGCAGCCTGATGCTGGCGCACTTCCCATTCGCGCGTGCGAACATAGTGATCCACAAATTCGGTGCCAAGCAACTGCCCGGCGACATCGCTGTGTTTCAACAGCGCCGTTGCCAAGTCGAGCGAGCGTGGCAGAGACTTGGCATTCGCCTCATAAGCGGTGCCCTCGACCGGGTCCGGCGGAGTGAGCCCTTGCTCAATACCATAAAGGCCGGACGCCAGGCTCGCGGCGATGGCAAGGTAAGGATTGATATCGGCGCCCGGCAATCTATATTCAACGCGAACCGCTTGGGGCGACGGGCCGCAAACGGCACGCAGCGCCGTGGTGCGATTGTCGATCCCCCACGTGGCATTCGTGGGCGCCCACACGCCCGGCACCAGGCGCTTGTAAGAGTTCACCGTGGGGCACGAAAATACGGTGAGCTCCGGCATCAGCAGGATCTGCCCTGCGATGTAATGCTGCATGAGGTCTGAGATATTCGCAGGACTCGACTCATCATGGAACAGATTTTTTTCGTGACCGGCGTCCCAGAGACTCTCGTGCAGGTGGCCGCTCGCGCCGGGGAGCTTGGCATTCCATTTCGCCATGAATGTCGCCATCAAACCGTGGCGCGAAGCGATCTGCTTGATGCCGGACTTGAACAGCGCGGCACTATCCGCCGCTTTGAGCGCATCGTCGTGCTTCAGCGCGGCTTCATAGACGCCGGGACCGGTTTCCGTGTGGAAGCCCTCAATCGGAATGTTCATGGCCTGCATCGCGTCCATGATGCTGTGAGCCAGATCAGACAATTCACCGGTGCGCAGAACGCTGTAGCCAAACATGCCAGGCGAGAGTGACC
>JBOGKI010000446.1:0-4353 GCA_050745605.1 Terriglobia bacterium
CGTTTGAACGTGCCGTTCGGGATGCGAGACCAGAAAATGATCGAAATGCCGTTTTTCGGCACGGTTAAAACCGTGCCCTTCCCGTCCTCCAGCAGGAGTTCGTGAATAGCTCGGGCGGGCGAATAAAAACGCTTGACAGGCATATTCAACATATGTAGAGTTAGAGATGTGAAGACTCCCCGCATGTCTCGTGAGACTCTCGTCGTTCTGCAAAAGTTCACGCAACGCCCCACCGACTGGCGCTACGGTTACGACCTGAGCCGTGAAACCGGGCTGAAGTCCGGCACGCTGTACCCCATCCTGATGCGACTTGAAAAGTACAAGTTGCTGGAAGCTCAGTGGGTAACTACAGAAGACGGGATTCCGCCGCGGCACACGTACCGGCTAACAACGAAGGGATTGGAATTTGCCCGGGCCAAGCTAGCCGCGACTCGCCCGGGCTGGTTGTTGGATCAACCCAGCTTCAGTAGGGGATCAGCATGATGCTGGACGCGCCTCTCCGTCTCGCCGCGACAAGGCTGCTCGAGTCCGCCACCCGAATCGCGCCTCCCGACGTTCGGGATTGGGGCCAGGCCATGCTGGCCGAGCTCCGCCATGTGGAGAGCGGTTGGGCGGCGACCGCGTGGGCGCTGGGCGGCGCCGGCGTGCTCGCCAAACACGCCCTCGTGTCCCTGTTGATTCCGGGGCGCCGCGCGCAGAGTGTTGGGCCCGACGGAGGGCTTTTCGCCAAAAATGTCACCTGGCGCAAGGTGGCATTCGTCGCGAGCGGCGCTTACGTCCTGGCGGCGCTGCTGTTTTTCGCGGCGCCCCCGTTCCGGCAGGGCTTGCGAGTTTCGCTGGCGGCGTGGAATGCCCTATTCCATGTCACGGGGCAAAACGGCCAACCGAGGCTCCAGGCTCTCGCTCAACGGGCGGAGGCACGGCATGACCCGGAGGCGTTAGCCTTCGTAGCGGCCCGCCTCACAGACGCCAACGACAGCGCGCGCCTGGCGGAGGAGGCCGTCCACACCGACTCCAGGCTCCTTTGGGTGTACGCGGTTGTAGCCGTGCGTCACCCCGAGCTCCCCGATATCCGCCAATGGATCCCCAGGCTCGAGGGCTGGGAGCCCCAGAATGCGCTGTTCCCGCTCATTGCTGCCGAGTCAATTGACATCAACCACGTCGTCAAACCTTCCAGACTATCGCCCAGGGACAGGCAAAACGAATGGGACGCGGACCCGGCCTGGCAAAAGGCCATGGCGTCCGCATTCGCGTCTCCGAATTTCGATGATTATCTCGGCCGTTTGGAGGAACTCGACCGGAGGGTGGCGCGCCGGTACCGTATCAATGACCCGCAAGAGTTGCTGTCGGGCGAGGAGGCGCTCCTGCCAACCTACGCTTTTTCCGATGCTCAGCGCTTCGCAGAATCCCTTCTTCAATCGGGCGAGAGTTTGGAAGCCAGAGGGGACCGGGAGAGAGCGGCGGAAAAATTCTGGACGGTGGCGCGCTTCGGCCAACTCATCGATTCCCAGGCGCACACCAGTTACGAGCACCAAGTGGGCGCCTCGCTTCAAGCCATGGCGTATGAGCAACTCAGGGTACTTTCCGGCAGCGAAGGAAACGCCCGGGAAGCCGCACTTTTCGCTTACCTCGGGAGGAAGTTTGATCCAGTCAAAAGCGAACGCGAAAGGCAACGAGAATGGGTGTTTGGGAGCTACATTTCAAGGCGGAACGCAGCCGTTCTGCAGATTTCCAGCCTGATGATGCTGATCTTCTCCGGGCTTTTGGTGGTCGCCGCATCCGTCCTGATCGCCGGCAATCGCCAGCGCCAGAGATCCCGGCGCTCCAGGCGTGGGGTGACGGTGTTTGTGGCGTTGACCAGTGCGGTGGGTCTGTTGCTCTCCTCCGCCACGCTCTACCTCACCTATCGCCCCTACTGGTACATCCTCCAAGGCGCGATACTGAAAGGCGAGACCGGCCAGACCGACGACCTTCGCAGCTTTCTGGCGGCTACGCGTGTCCTACCTGGCATGAAGCCTTACGGCGATTTATTGCTAAGGCTTCCGGTCTATTTCTGGGCGGGCGTACTTCTGCTCGCGATGGCGGCACTCATCCTGATTCTTCTGCGACAGTTCCGGAGCCGCCCGAGCACTAACGGGCTTCAGCACAATCTGCGCGTGCCTTGACCTTCCGCTGGTAGCTGAATTTTGGGGCTGCGGCGGCCGCAGGATACGTGTGCGCAAAATCATCGAACAGAGAGTCGGGTGCAACGCGCGGCGACCGTTTGTTCGCTCGAACCAAGGAAAGGTTTCCTATTCTGTTTCTCAGTTCGCCTACTTCATGGAAGGTGCGCCATGAAAAAACTCAGCACGGCAGCTTGGTTACTGATGGTCTCTCTCTTCATCTGCGCTGGGGCTTCCGGCCAGGGTATCCCCGCCGGCTTTGACGTTTTCGCTGAAGCCGGCCCCTCCTGCCTCAGTGGTCCCGTCCACTCGGGCGCCAGCGGCGAGGTCAAATGCAACGGCGGGCGTTTCTTCGCCGGTGCGCGCGTCCGTTTGACCCGGCACGACGCCGTCGAGGCCAGCTATTCTTACAGCCCCGACGTTTTCAACGAGGCCTACCCACTGACGTATACTAACCGGCGCATTCACTCGCACGCCTTTAATTACGTTCGTTACTTCTCGGCTAATCGTTACTTGCAGCCGTTTGCGACGGTTGGGATCGGATGGCAGACTTTCCTCGGCGATGTAGGTCTCCAAGCGACCAAGGATTCCCTGTTTGCCTGGAATTACGGCGGTGGCATCGACTTGATACCCCATCGGCACTTCGCCGTGCGCTTGGAATTGCGGGACTACCGGACCACCATCCCCCTCTACCACACCAGCAGCCTTCACAACTACGTGCCGAGCCTGGGGATTGTCTTCCGATGGAATCGGAACCTCAAGCTTTGAGCGATCGCTGGGCCCGTCGCGCGGCTTCCTCGCCGGTAGCGGCGGCTTCACGCTGTATGCCCCAACCAGCTATGGTCGAGGCGTGCCCGGGGGCAATTTCGGAGGTGGCGTCAACCTGTGGTTACGGAAGCGCACCGCGCTGCGCTTGGAGTTTCGAGACGAACTCAACGGGCCCTACGCCGGGATTCAGCCCATCTCCTTTCGCATCGGTGTGACGTTCAGGTAGCACGAGGCCACAGCACCCAAGTCGTGCCGTGGCTGTCGCTTTAATTGGGAGGTGTATATGAAGCGTCATATGAAACCCATTTTGTTTCTCAGTCTGGTGGCTTTGCTGATGCAGTTGATGGCGGTCGTTCCGCTCGGCGCCGCGCCCCTGCCGGACCATGGCAATTGGATTAACCTCCAGCAATTGGCGCCCGGCGACGAAATAAGGATCGTACTGAACAACATGAAGTCCTATAAGGGTAAGTTCCAAAGCGTGGGTGATGAGGCCATCGTCGTTCGCTTGGGCAAGCGCAGCCAAAGCTTCGCCCGGCAAGATGTCTTGCGGGTCTCAACCAAGGGCAAATCGCATCGCCTGCGAAACACACTGATTGGCGCTGCGATCGGAGGAGGCGCCGGCTTGGGCTTCGGGCAGTGGGTGGACGGCACCGCCGGTTGCGGGTTCATTTGCTTCGCCAGTTCCGATGCCGGCAAGGAGATATTCACACCGTCATTCGCGGTGGTTGGAGCCATCGTCGGAGCTGTACTCCCCGCGCGCGGATGGCGATGGCGGGACCTCTACCGGGCGCCGTAAAGGGTCCAACGAGGGCGGCTGTCGCGCTGCACTGGATATATAGACTTTTGTATGGCACATCGATTTATGGCACTGGAATCGGCGGGCTGGCGCCTACGTCGCTTCTTGATGTAGGTGTCTCAGCGGGGTAGCGCAGACTTCCGCTTCCCAGGAAGTCTGCGGCTGGTCCGATGCCCCGGCGAAAACCCGCAGACCTTCTGAAAACCGAAGGTCGGCGTACCCAGAAGCGGAACCTATCATTCTGACGAGCGAAGCGAGGAAGAATCTCGCGGGTGGCGCCGACATCAAAAAACGACGTAGGCGCCGCTCGGTTCTGCCTTGGCAAGGCAAGCGGAAAAATCAGCTTTCGCTAGTGTCCTGTCGCGGCTAATTCTTGACAGTGATCTTGAGGCGCTACAGCGCGGGTTTGATGGTAAAGAGTTAGCTGTGACACGACACTAGGTCGAGGCCTTCCGCAGGGGATGCGGCTCATTGCGGCGAGGCGAAAAACCAGGTAAGATTGTCTTACTATGCAGACCAAGGTTTCCACGAAAGGTCAAGTGGTTCTTCCCGGACCGCTCCGCCGCAGGCTCGGCCTCCGCGCCGGGGACCCGCTCGACGCCAACATCGAAGCTGGACGTATTGTCT
>JBOGKI010000447.1:0-4346 GCA_050745605.1 Terriglobia bacterium
TCATCACATTTACGGCCGGGCAGGAAGCATCGCAAGGCTTTCGGTTCCCATTCACGGCAACAGGCCATTGAAGATCGGTCTCCTGCGGCACTTGCTCAAAATAGCCGGACTTGAAGAAACGGATCTGGAGTAATTGGGGCTCCCGAAGCCACATACGATGGACCGTTCGGTTGAAGGATGCCTTTGGAGAGTGCGGGACAGGAAACGAAACACGTTTTTTCGAGCCGCACAAGCCCGACCTGCCGCCAGCGCATTAGTACATTTGAAGTTAGATTCTGCCAATTTCTAGCAGGATATTTTTGACCACCTCAGTTTCGCCCCGTGTTTACGAGGGTGGCGACGACATCGCGTTTGACGTCGTCGTCATGCCGGGCGGGTTGGGAAGTGGCGCAGAGATTGATTTGCACGTCTGCAGGCGGGGCGGAAACCTGGAGCGACGACATAAGAACCAATGTCGTCGCCACCCGCGACCGGGTGAGAATTCCCGCCGATCCCGACGCCCGGCTTTGACCACCACCTCGCCGTCCCGCTCACGACGAGAGACGCGGACCGCAAAGGCGGCGGTCCGCGCTACTTGCTTTCAGAGTTGCTTTCCGAAGATTTTGAGCATGACCGGCTGTATGGCACCGTGCGCGCCGTGAATCCGTTTCTAGCATAAGCTATTGGGGCAATATCTTTAGCGCAAGCAGGCGCAGAGTTTCTGGGCCACGAAACTCTGCGCTTGTCGTCACGCAGGGCGCGTTTGGAAACGGCACAGAGATCGATTAGCATGTCTGTACGCAAGCGGGGGCGGAAGCCTGGAGCGACGACATGAGAACCAATGTCGTCGCCACCCGCGGTCGAAAAGAAATGGACGCCGCAGCTTCGGCACGCCGGTAGAAAAGACGCGGACCGCAAGGCCGGCGGTCCACGCCACTTGCTCTTCACGGATTCAATTGGACTGGGGCGAGCCACTCGCCGGGCGCCATTTTACAGGATGACGTATTTCCAAGATCATCTACAGCTCTAAGGAGAAAAGTGGCTCCGAAGATGTACTGGAGCAGCACGCCTTCCACGGCGAATCTAAGCCACCCTTCGGGAGACGCACCCGCGTCGATCGGCTTCTCCTCAAAACCTCGGCCGACGCTCTCCTTGTTCGTTTCGCTTGGACCGAGCCGCAAGCGTCTGAATCCAGGACCGGTTACTAAGGTTTGCGCAAACGCAATTTTCCAATGCTCCTCGCCGCGAAAGAGGTCAAGTTTCCAGGTTCCAACTGTCACAGCTGGTAGGGTCCTATTGACAGCACGGACTCGAAGGTATATGCCTGCGTCACCTGGGCTGCCAATATAAATGGACTCATCGCCAGCGATCGCGTCCAAAATCCTGATTGCCAGCTTTTGTGGTGGCTCGGCCTCGGGGGTCCTTGGGCTGACTTCGGTTCCTCGCTTAAGTCTTCGGAAGCTCAGGTACCCCCCCGATCCTAACAAGTAGATTCCGAAGAGAACCGCGGACGCGTACAGCCCCTTCGCAAGTGGGGCCTTTACCAGTTCCGCACCCGCACTGCCGGCGATCAGCGATCCGGCGAGGGAGCATATAACTGCGCCGATGACGCTGCTGGCAATGCCCTCAGCGAACCGGCGCCATGGCCCCAGTGCGGCGGATGATGGCTTCTCCATGGGGAGATCAGGCAGTGTAGTACGTGAGACCTTCGACCTGCGCAAGCCTTAGTCCGTTTTCCCTTCCTGGCGGCGAGATCGAGCGACGCTCTGGGTACCCATGCTATAGGTTGTGAGCGAAACGTCCACGGACATGATCGAGAGGTTCCGTACCGCCTTTGCCGAATATGCCAAGGCCACCTCGGGCTTGCCCACTACGATAATGCCCCGGACCCGTTGTCCCGACCGCGCCAGATGCTCTTCCACCCAACCCATGTAACGCGTGACTTGGTCTATGATGGACTCTGTGCTAGCTCCGAACCGCTTGATCTCGATCACGACTAGGTCGCCGTTTCCGTCTTGGCAAAGGAGATCAATTCTCCCGACTGGAGGGGCGGTGTACTGTCGTCCTATAAGTGTCAGCCCCTCCTCCACGCGGTTGAGGTCCTCCGCGATGAGCGCCTCTAAATTCGCTTCATGAATTTTCTGGAGCATCGGAGACGCTTCCACTGCCCGTTGGCCAAGGGCTCTTGGCTTCGGCCCAACTCTCTGTGGCTTCCCCCGTTCGAGTCCAATTCGAAATGTGCCCGTTTGTGAGAAGACCTTCTTGCCCCGCCTGTCCGTGAGGTTGCAGTAGAGCTGATATTGCGGACAGCCGGGGTTGAAGCGGAACTTGGCGGTTCGAACAACCTCGTCAAAAATCTCCCTGAATCCCACGTACCCTTGGACGCCAGCAGCACTTTGTAAGCGGCTCCGGCCCACCCGACGCGACCTAGCCAACGGGGTCGGGTTTCGGCGCGCAGGCGGTACTGAGGATACTCGATGACAGCCAAGCCGTGCCCAGTTGTTAACGCGGACCTTAGTAGGGACCAGGAAAGCGATTGCGCGTTCCGCGTTGTACGTCCCAACCGCGCGGCTGCCGCTGTCAGAGCTTCAGGAGGCTCGGGCGCACGAGCGACACGAAGCGACTGCTCGGCCAGAGCAGACGGCTCCATAGGCCCGTGGTGTTCCAGGATGTACTCGGCGATCGTAAGAAACGACTTCATCCCGTTTGCCGCGTCACCGCGAGCTGTGTCGTATTCACCGGTCCCAGCACTCGGAATTTTCATTTTCAACTCCGGTCACGCTTCGCAGCATACATCTGACCGTCACTGAAGGCAACGGCGGGTGGCGCATTGTAGTTGGATGTCTGCGCCAGCCGGCGGGGCCAATCACCTGTATTATCTCACCAAGAGCATCTATCGCCGTGTCCCGGTTTTCGACTCCGACCGCGCGAAACCAATGAATATGCCATCGCGGTCATTCCCGCGCAGGCGGGAATCCAGTCCTTACCTGCGATGACACTGCCGAGATTCTTCCTCGCTTCGCTCGTCAGAATGACAGGTGCCGACCGTGGTAGCGCGGACCCGCAGCCCCCAAAAAATACTGTCTCATCTGTCTCACCCGTCTCATTCGCCGCTTGACAATTTGTTATAGTGATTCAAGCCATGGAATGTAGAGCGGCGGCGAGATCGGGTGGCCCGCATGGTGCGATGTTCGGCACGGGCATCGAAGTGGCTGCGACGGCGCCATGGGCGGGACGCCCGTGCCAGGACGGGAAGTGTAGTGTATTTCGGCCTGCCACTACGGCCCATTTCCCCGAAAGTCGCGGGTGGCGACGACATTGCATTTCATGTCGTCGTCACACACCGCGAGTTTGGAAATGGCGTCGAGATTCACTTGCATGTCTACAGGCGGCCGGAGCAGACGGTTTGATTATTGATTTCAGCGGGTAGTCCGCTTCGCCCGGCAGGGCTCAAACCTGATTAGCAAGCGGGAACCGGTAGCCTTGGCGAGGCGTTCGAGTGTGCGCATCGACGGCCGCGTCCGTCCGCCCTCCAGCCGGGCAACCACCGGCTGTGTCGTCCCCATCTTCCGCGCCAATTCTACCTGCGTAAGGCCAGCCCGGTTCCGAGCATCGATCACCGCCTTTGCCAGGCCGAATTCTTCTTCGAGCGCGTCGTATGCCTTCCGGTACTCCGCCTCTTTCATCCACTTCTCGTGCATTTCAGAGATCCGTGCCATCAGCGCACCTCTATCACTCGACCGCCTTGGCGCGAGCTAGCCCCAGATCGATCTCGCGTCGCGGCGTTCTCTCCGTCTTTTTCACGAACGCCCGGACAATTACAACGCGCTGGCCGGTGGCCGTTACATACAGTGCCCGTGAAATCCCACTTCGGCCCTTGAGCCGCATCTCCCATAAGCGACCCTCGACATGCTTGACGTGCGGCTCGCCCACACGTTCGACACCCGTTTCCTCAATCAGATTAGCAATTCGCGCCAGCCTCGCCCGCATGTCCGGCGGCAAGGCTTCGACTTCGGCGTCCACCGTCTTGCTCAGAGTCTCGACCGTCCATGCCACAGATCAGTATATCAAAAACGATATACTTAAGTCGCTTCTCGCCTCTCAAAATAGCAGCAGCGCAGACCGTGTCCTTTTCAAATTCTGCGGCTCTTGTCGGGTGGCGCATCACGTTTGGACTTTGGAAGAATTAGTGAGACCATCAGAGCGTATGGCAGAGGGAGCAACTCGATGAGAAATCGAATCTCAATTGGGGCAGGCCTCGGATTTCTGGTTGCGTGTTGCTGGATCATTTATAGGGCTCGTATCCCAAAAGTGTAATTGGAGATTAACCACTTTTCGCAGGAATAAGTTGCGGACTGCCGATCTCA
>JBOGKI010000448.1:0-4343 GCA_050745605.1 Terriglobia bacterium
GCCACCATAATTGGCCATCTTCGATGAGAGCCAGGCACGGCTGAGTCATGCGCCGGAAGGCGGGCGCTGCGGGCGTAACCAGTGAGCTCAAGATATCCAACGCCGTGAATTGATTTTCCAGCCTTCGTGCCGGAGAGATCGATCGCACCCTCCCAGTAGGTGGGCGTGAATTGGTTCTTGCTCACCAGCTCCTGACTTTTGAGAGGCGTCGTCACCACAATGCTAATGCCCAGCGACGGCACTTGAACGCGCCAGTTCACGGGATACCGGGCGTGAGTTTCGGGGCTGGTCCAGATTGATCCGGGCTGCATTTGAAAGTCTTTCACGGTGAGATGCTGGCTGTGCCCCTCAGCGTCCACATAGGTTCCGGACGAATACGGATCTTCACTCCCGTCCTGGCGGCGCAGACGGTAAACCATCAGCTCGGTGTTAGCGTCGAACTGCATGCACGTCCAGTCCCAACCGGACGGGGAGCCACTGAGCTGCTCGGTAAAGAACTCGTGATCCATCCAGGCGCTGCCCTTCACCGGATAGCTGTGTCCGGAAAGCCGAACCGTCCCCTGCGCGGCAAGCCGGGTAAGCGAAATATAGTGCGAGGCGTGACCGCGTCCGGGCGCTTTCCGGCTTACGCCGTTGATGCCTTGGATCACGGGCGCCTTCAGGGAATGCAAAACTAATCCAAAGGCAAACTCTGTCGTGACCGCGCGTAGTTCTTGCGCGTCTCCGCGCCACACCACCTGCCAGTTTCCATTCCAGATTTTGCCGCTGCTGTCATCAATGCCTGCCACGCCCGGCCCGGCGCGATTCAATCGTTGGTCGTCATAAAACTTCTGGCTTTGAATGTCACTCAACGCCACGTGCGCCATGTAAACGTCATTCACGTTCCAAACGGAAGCGGGACGAGGCGCGCGCGAAACCCCGACGCGGAAGAACGTCAGCTCAAACCCAAACCGGCGGCCCTTCGAGGTCCACAGATTGCCGGTGTAGTACCACCACTCCGTCTGGTAAGCCGGGTGGTTGAAATTGTCGCGGGGAAAGCTGTAGTGATAGCCGGGTAAGGCAACCGCGTACTGCGGAGTATTTCCACCGGGGCAAGGCGCCACCAGAAAAGCGGCGAAAAGCAGAGTCGGAAGTGGGAAGAGCCGCTTCATTCTTCGTGGATGACCTCAATGGGATTGAGCCGCGCGGCCGTGCGAGCGGGCCGAATTCCCGCAGCTAAGGTTGAAACGTACACCACGGCGAGAGCGCCCGCCAAAACCCCCACGGGCCAGTGGAACTGAATCGTCCAGCCGAAGGACTGCTTGTTGATGACGAAAACCAGCACCAGCGACAGCGCGAGGCCGAGTGCGATTCCTGCGGCGTTGGCAAGAAGGCCCAGCAATCCAGCCTCATACAATATCAGGCTTCGAATTTGCCGCTGGGACGCCCCCAGGAACCGCAGCAGGGCCAGCTCGGAGCGGCGGTCGAAAACCAACGCGAACAGCGCCCCGGCAATCCCCATGACGGCCACGGCGACGGCGACTGCCTCTAGCGCATAGGTGATGGCGAAGGTGCGATCAAAAATGCGAATGGCATTCGTCCGCAAGTTCCGGTTCGAGGAGATTAGCACTTGATGCCCTGCGCAAGCGCGATCCACGCCCGCGCGGACCGCATTCTCGGAAGCGCCGGGAGCAACGTACACGGCCAAACTGCTGGGCGCCGGGTCGGGCAGGTACTTCAGAAGCGTCGATCGGTCCATCATCACGGTACCGGATTCGCGCGCGTAGTCGTAGTAGATGCCGATGACGCGGAAAGCCGGATGTGGTGTGCCGGCGGGAGCCGCGCCGATGGGAAGACTGATCGTGTCACCTACTCTCGCATGGTGTTTGTTGGCGAAAGGCTCGCTGATAATGACACGATCGGCGTCCACCAGTTCAGTGAAAACCGTGGAGGCACGGCCGCCCGCCAGGAACGGCATGTGACTGTAGCGCGCGGAAACATCGGCGTTGACCCCTGCCAGGAGGGCAGGAAGGCCCCGGTAGCTGATCGGGTAACCCCGGAAAATGCCGACCGCAGTCACGCCGGGAATGGCCGCAATTTTTTGTGGAAGGCCGGGTGAAAGCGTTCCGAATTCGTCCGGCGCGGAGCCTCCCGCTGCCTGAATGTACAAGTCGGCGCGCAATTCCTGGTCCATCCAGATGAGAACGGTCTTGCGAAAACTCCCCACCATCACGCCGACGCTCACCAACATGCCGATCGCCGTGGCCAGCGCCGCCACCAGCACTGAAGTGCGGCGCAGGGAAGCGGCCAGGCTGCGGCTGGCAAGGAAAGACTCGGGCCCGAGCGCGCGAAGCAGCCAGCGCGACGAGAAAGAAGCAATGGCGGCGGTCATGGCCGGGATGGCAAGCGCGCACGCGCCCACCAGCAATAGCGCCGAGACATACCCGAAAACCGGCCGTCCACCAACGGGTGGCGCCTGGGAAGCTGCCAGCCCGCCCAGGCCGAGCGCCGCGCTGATCCACAGGTTTCGTTTCTTTCCCACCACGGCTTCATATTCTCTGCGCCCTCGCGCCATGGCTTCGACCGGCGGCACAAGTGCTGCCTCGCGAGCCGGAGCCAGCGCGGAAATCACAGAGATGCCCATGCCGATGCAAAGGCCCAGCAGGAATTCCGCGGGACCCAGAACGATCGTCCCCGGCTGACTGCTGATGTAGAGCGAATTCACCGTCGCCCCCACCAGCCGCACCGCTCCCGTGGCCAGAAGCCGCCCCAGCCCAATGCCCACCAGCGAGCCAAGCAGACCGATGACGGCAGACTCACCGAGGAAGGAAATCAGGATGGCGCTTCGAGTCGCTCCCAACGCTCTGAGAATCCCGATTTCCGGGCGCCGCCGGACGACAGAAACGGACACGGTGTTATAAATCAAAAACGCGCCCACGATCAGGGAGATGTAGCTCAGCAACCTCAGATTCCAGCGGAAAGCGCGAAGCATGCGCTGATTTTCCCGTGTGCGAGTTCCCGCCGGTTGCAGCGTGACATTGGCGGGAAGCGCGGCTCGCAGCCGCTGTTCCCACTGATTGACAGTGCCGCCGGGCGGCGTGTGAATCATAATGCGGCTCACCGTGTTTTCTCGGCCAAGGATTCGCGCCGCCAGACCGAGGTCCATCACCATGACGCGATCTTCGCCCGGATGCGCGGGATCTCCGGGCAATATTCCCGCCACCTTCACTGCTTCTTCATGGTCATTGACGATGAGATTGACTTGCTCGCCGGGTTTCAATCCAAGCTTCGCTCCCGCCAAGATGCCATTCGCATCCCATGAGGGGATGGAAACGACTGCCCTCGGCGCCGCCTCCAGCGCGTGGGCAATGAAATCAAGGCCGATTATCGTGACGCTCTCGCCCGTTGCGGCGATCACCGCGGCACCTTCAATGCGCGGATCGAGCTTGAGGGGATACGGCAGGGTCGCAAGCCGCCCGAGCACCGCGCCGGCAACCCTTCCGGGAGCGGTTACTTCAAGATCGGCGTTTCCGACCAGCGTTTGCAGGGACGCGTGGAAGGATCCCGCTGCCGAGCGGCCGGCCATATCGATGGCTAGTACCACCGCGACGCCCAGCGCCACGGCGAATGCGGCCAGCCCCGTGCGCAGCGGCTCGCGCCGCAGAGGCCGGAGATAAATGCGGTAAAACAGCCGGAAAGAAGCCATTCAATTCCGTTCCAAGCCTTCAATGCGTCCATCCCGCAGACGCACCAGGATGGAAGCGGTTGAAGCAGCTTCGGCGCTGTGCGTTGCCATCAGGACCGTCACTTTGCGCTCGGCGCTGATCCGCCGCAACAGCTCAATCACGGCGCTGCCGGTTGCGGTGTCCAGATTGCCGGTGGGCTCATCGGCCAGCAGGAGCTTCGGACCATGAACCAGGGCGCGCGCCATGGCCACCCGTTGCATCTGTCCTCCGGAAAGCTGGTGCGGATAGCGGCCTGCATAATCCTGCATATCGACCCTGGTGAGGGACTCGATGGCCGCCTCGCGCGCCGGACTCCGGCCTGCCAGCAGCAGAGGCAACTCCACATTTTCAACGGCGGTTAGAGTTTGAATGAGCTGGAAAAATTGGAAGACGAAACCCACCTTTTCCCGGCGCACGCGCGTGAGTTCCCGGTCCGAAAGCGCGGCGGTGGAAGCACCATCCAGGATGATTTGGCCCGAGGTAGGGAAATCCATGGCCCCACAGAGATTCAACAGGGTCGATTTTCCGCAGCCGCTGCGGCCCACCAGCGCCACGAATTCACCTTCCGCCACCTCCAGGGAGACGTCATCGAGCGCGCGCACCCGCTCATCCTCCGGCACGTAGTCCGTGGTCACGTGA
>JBOGKI010000449.1:0-4299 GCA_050745605.1 Terriglobia bacterium
GCTGCAATCTGCTTGAGCACCGCAAGGGGAATCACCCGCAGACTCAAGAGCAGAAGGACGAAAAACATCAGTGACCCATTCCCGCGTTCTCAGCGAAGAGAGGCCCTGAAGGAGGTATCAGCGTGAAGAAGTGTCGATGGAAGACAGCAACGGCGGCGGCGGCGTTGGCTCTGGCCCTGGCGCTGGCCGTGCCGTTGTTTTCGCAGGCTGCAACCCTCAAGGTCGGAGACCAGGCGCCGGACTTTACTTTGCCGGACCAGAACGGCCAACGAGTGAAGCTCAGCGATTACCTGGGTAAGAAGAACGTGGTGCTGGCGTTCTACGTGCTGGCCTTTACTGGAGGTTGAACGAAGGAGCTTCAGGCGTATCAGGCTGATATGCCGAATCTCGAAAAGTCGGGAACGCAGGTGCTGGGCGTCAGCGTGGACAGCGTTCCGGCCAATCACGTCTTTGGCAAACAGATCGGGGTCACATTCCCGCTCTTGAGCGATTTCAAACGGACGGTGTCTCAGGAATATGGAGTGTTGAATCCTCAGCAGGAATTTGCGAATCGCACCACTTTCGTCATCGACAAGCAGGGCCTCATCCGCCGCATCGACAAGAGTGCGGAGGCACTCGATCCAACCAGCGCCGTTCAGGAGTGCAGCTTGATTGCGCACCGGAAGCAGGAAATGAAGAAGTAGTCCCAGGCCGGCGGCAATGTGTACCGCTTGACCTGATCGTCGCCGCAACGGCGCGGCCCGCTGCGGACCGCCACCAATGTGCCTCACGCCCTCTGAGGATACCCCCACGACCGTTCTGGTGGGCGCGACAAGGCCGTACCCTTCGAGGGTTCGGCGCCGGCCTCTCCCCTACCTCCATCTGGATCAACCCAGGAATTGATTCCAATCAGGAATACTGCCCGCTCAGCAGGCGCTCGATGCGTTTGCGGATGGGTGGATGTGTCGAAAAGAGGCTGGAGAATATTTCCCGCCCGGTCAGGGGCTGGCAAATGAACATATGCGCCATATTGGGTGAAACTTGCATGGGCAATTGCTTCGACCACTTATCAATCTTGTCCAAGGCGCGCGCCAAGCCTTGTGGATTGCCGGTGATGCGAGCGCCGGTAGCGTCCGCCTCATATTCGCGGGAGCGGGAGATGGCGAGCTGGATCAGCATGGCCGCAAACGGCGCCAGAATCATCATGGCAATCATGGAAAGCACCCCGCCGCGATTGTCATCGCCGCCACCTCCGCCGCCGAATCCGAACATTTCCGCAAACCACGCGAAGCGCGCCAGCAAGGTAATCGCGCCGGCGAGCGTGGCCACCACGGCGCTGGTCAGGATGTCCCGATTGCGGACGTGACCCAGCTCATGCGCCAGCACGCCTTCAATCTCCTCATCGGTGCAGAGGCCCAAAATTCCCCGCGTCACCGCCACCGAAGCGTGCTCCGGGTTGCGGCCCGTGGCAAAAGCATTGGGCGAATCGGTCGGGATCATGTAAATCTTCGGAACCGGAATATTGGCTTTGGCAGCGAGCCTCTCGACAATCGAGTAAATCCGCGGCTCTTGCTCGCGGGAGATGGGCACGGCGCCGCTGGTCCGCAGGGCGATTTTATCGGAGAAGAAATAGCTGCCAAAATTCATGACCGCAGCGATCACCAGTCCGAGAATCAGCCCCTGTCTTCCTCCAATGGCCTCGCCGGCAACTAGCAGGACGCCGGTCATCAATGCCAGTAGTAATGTCGTTTTGAAGTTATTCCACATGACCAAAACCCCCGCACGCTCCACAACTTAGGAAGCAAGCCGCGCCCCGTCAAACCATCAGCGCCCGAGCCGCCATCCATCCGCGCGCACATCCATTGGATGCACGAAACGCCGGAAACCGTCCGTCCGCAAGGCACAGGTTGACAGAGCTTCTTCCAGCCCAGCAGGCCAGCCGTTCGGGATCACCTTCCCCCCAAAATCTCAGCACTCGGCCCATAGCTGAGGATAGCACACCCCGCCGCGACCCGTTCAACATGCCCTTGGGAGGAACATATGAACCCGAATGGCGAGGATGAAGCCTTGCTACCTGCTTGTCTACATTGCGCCGTAAGGCATATTATTCGTGGGTGGCGACGACATCGCCTCGTATGTCGTCGCCCTTGCCGGTGGCTTGGTGGTCGGGCGTCAGGGCATTCGATCCGTTGCCAGGATTGACGAGTCTTCCAGGTGGCAAAACCGCCAACTTGAACGCGGCCAATCCCCCATGTGGCGACGACGATGATGCGGAAACGCCGCGCTACCTCGTTCCGCCTCCGTTCACCGGTAGGCTTGCTTGCGGTGCAGAACACGGTTGACGTGGAGGGTGCCCGACTCCTCGGTGAAACGCGCACGATAGTCCCCGACGCGGAGACGAAGTTCCTCCGTTTCTCACTTTAGCCGTTTGATGTCGCCCTCGCCGGTTTCAGCAAAGCGGTGCAGGGCAGCGAAGATGGGCATGGCGGTTTCGCGGTCAAGGCGGCGGATGTCGGCGCGGGCCGGTGCGGAGAAGAGGATTCGCTTCACTTGGACTCGGCAGAAGCCTTGAGGTCTTGGACCGTGAGACCGAAATCCGACAAGGCTTCCTCGAACGGAATTCCCGGATGATGCCGGAGCCATTCTTTGGCCTCAGCGACGGCCCGGCGCTCGTCCTCCGTCTCAGGTTCATCGTCAATGGGCGCTAGAGCGATGGCACGGGAGACGGGATCGAGCATGGCTTCGAGCAGACCGACCACCGCTGTCAGTTGGGTGGGCGGCAGGCGATCAATCAGTTCGTGGGCGTGTTCTTTGGGATCGGTGGTGGCAGGCATATGTTCCTTACACCCGGTGTGGGCAGACCCTTCTTGCTCACGTTAAAAATATCATATTGTAGTTTCGGCAGCTTTTCAACGTAGCACAAGCTTTGCGCCCGCCTTGCCGCCCTGAAGGGCGGCGCTACACGCCGAATTAGGATACTACCCGCCTCCTATTGACAAGGCCCGGCCTGGCACCTAACCTATAAATACCCCCGCGAGCTGCTCGGCTTTCCGCCGCGGCATGGGCTTTTCCTTTGCCGCGCGGGCAGAACCTCTCCAATGGAGCACGTCCATGAGCTCTCATCCGGTCCCGGCTTCCTGGCTGCACGCCAACCGCGGCAACATCCAAAATAAGACCCAGCGGCAGGAAGTCCGTAGCCACGCGGGCTGGCGCAGACCCCGGTTTTTTGGGGGTCTGCGATTTCCCGAAGGGACCGACTGTTCCCGTCGTGCGCTCGCTGGCAGGAAGGGAGAGAAGAGAAGAAAAAGGAATGTTTAACGGAACAAACCCAAACATCATTGAAAACAAATGATCTCTCGAGGAACAAACCCAAACAAAGCCAAAGAACGGAGCCAGGGACTTCGACGTAACTAATTGATTCCATGAAGGATAGTCTAATTTATACGAACGAATTCGCGGAATATGCACAAAATAAAGGTCTTAGCCTGGTTTAGTGTCCAGTAATTGGGCGGACAATGTAGCGCCGCCGTCCCGGCGGCATTTGCCGGCAAAGCCTGCCCTGAGCGAAGCGAAGGGATGCCGGCGCTACAGGCAGGCGATGCGGCAGCGCGCATAGCCCGATTCAATTGTCGTCAAAAGTACCCGCGAAACGGCGCCGGTCCTGGAGGAAATGGGCCGTGGGGCAAGCCGAGTGTGGTGGCGTAGAAACTGGTGTTGCCCGTGAGCAGGTCCTTCCCGAAGAAGAGCGCCACTTCCGTTCCGCCCAGCACGCGAATCTTCAGCTCCAGGCCCGTGTCCCACATCCATTGCCGGGAACCGAAGTCGCCCGATGGATCGGTGATTCGCCCCGAATCGAGGAACGGTCCGACCCGTACCCGGAAGATGCCATTTTGGAAGATGATCTTATCATCTTCCCAGTTTGTCAGCGTGTAGTTGCGGCCGAGCGGGGCGCTGCCCTTTCTGCCGTTGGCAGTCCCGATCTCGCCGCGCAGCCAGAGGTTGTTGTCGCGTTCGAGACCGAGCATAAAAAAATCATCAAAAGGGACCACGCCGAAGGTGTGGCCGCCACGAACCTGCGCGGTCATCTCGTAATCTTCGCCAGTGGCCCGCGGCAGCCAATCCGCGGCAAGGCCACCTTCGGCCTGCGCGAAATTGCCAAGCGCCCGGGCAGAATCGTGCCCGGCTTGGATCGATCCGGTTGAGTCCAGCGTGAAGCGATCGTCAGGAAGGTCTATCAGCCGGTAGCGGGCGGAGGTCTCCGCCTCCAGCGCCAAGCCGTTGGCGAAGAAAGACGCAGCGCCGGACTGACTGGTGTTGAAG
>JBOGKI010000450.1:0-4261 GCA_050745605.1 Terriglobia bacterium
GCGTGAGCACGGCATGGGCGCCATTCTGAACGGCATGGCCGTGAGCGGACTGATTCCTTATGGCGGAACGTACTTTTGCTTCTCGGATTTCATGCGGCCCACCCTCCGCCTGGCGGCGCTCATGGAAATCCACACCATTTTCTATTACACGCACGACAGCATTTTCCTCGGTGAAGATGGCCCGACGCATCAGCCCATTGAGCATATTCCCTCGGTGCGGGCGATCCCTAACCTGTGCTTCATGCGCCCCGCGGACGCCAACGAGACCGCCGCCGCCTGGCGGGTGGCGATCGAGCATCGGGGCGGTCCCGTCCTGCTGGCGCTGACCCGGCAAACCCTTTCCATCATCGACCGGACGAAATATGCTTCGGCTGATGGCCTGCAGCGTGGCGCTTATGTGCTGGCCGAGTCGAAAGGCAAGGGCCCCGGCATTTTGTTGATTGCTTCCGGCTCGGAGGTCGTGGTCGCCATCGAAGCTTATGAGAAACTGGTGGCGGAGGGCCGTTCAGCGCGCGTGGTGAGCATGCCGAGCTGGGACTTGTTTGAAAAGCAGTCCCGGGAATACCGGCAATCGGTGCTCCCGGCGGAATACGAGTTGAGGCTTGCCGTCGAAGCCGCCTCGCCTTTTGGCTGGGAGAGGTACGTCGGACCCAAGGGGCGAGTCATCGGTATGACCCGCTTCGGGGCCTCGGCGCCCTATAAAGTTCTGGCTGAAAAGTTCGGCTTCACGGCAGCCAACGTTCTCGAAAAAGCCCACGAGATGTTGCAGGGCTGAAACCCGGTCTTTCATTTCATCTTGATTCCCAGGTTGGCAGGCCAATCAGCGTCCCGGATCTACGATCAACAACCCGTGGAACGACTGAGGGAGGACAGATTCAATGGCGGAAGCCACCGTGTTGCTTGGAACCTCTCAGGTCTCGACCGGCCAGGGTCGCGTGCCGGAACCTTGCGTCATGATTATTTTTGGCGCTTCGGGCGACTTGACGGAAAGGAAACTGATTCCCGCGCTTTACTACCTGTTTCGCCAACGCTTGCTGCCCGATGGCTTCTCCGTGATTGGCTGCGCCAAAACGCCCTACACCGATGACTCGTTCCGTGGCAAGATGCGGGACGCCGTCAAGAAATACCTGGACCTCTCGCCCGAGCACGACGAATCCGTGGACAGTTTTACCAAGGGCCTGCACTACATCGCAGACGATTTTGGCGACCCGGCCGCATACGGCCAGCTCCAGAAGCTTCTTGACCAGTTGGACAAGGATCGTGGCACTTGCGGAAACCGGTTATTCTATCTCGCCACGCCGCCGAGCTTCTTTCCAGTCATCATCAACCATCTCGGCGCCGCCGGGCTTTCTCAGCCGAAGCAGGATGGTTGCAGTTGGACTCGCATCGTGGTGGAAAAACCGTTCGGGAGGGATCTTGAGAGCTCGCGGGAACTGAACCGCACCCTGACCAGCGTTTTCCGCGAGGAACAGATCTTCCGCATCGACCACTACTTGGGCAAAGAAACCGTGCAGAACCTTTTGGTGTTCCGTTTTGGTAACGGCATTTTTGAGCCGGTTTGGAACCGCCGTTACATCGATCATGTGCAGATCAGCGTGGCGGAAGAAATCGGCATTGAGAACCGCGGGTCGTATTACGAGGAAGCCGGCCTGCTGCGCGATATGATTCAAAACCACGTACTGTCCCTGATGAGCCTGGTGGCGATGGAGCCTCCGGCCATGTTTGAGGCCACTGCCGTGCGTGACGAAAAAGCCAAGACCATGCGCGCGGTACGTCCCATTCCGCTCGATCAACTGAACGACTACGTGGTGCGCGGACAATACGTGGAAGGCTGGGCGGATGGGCAGAAGTTATCTTCCTATCGGGCGGAGCCCAAAGTCTCCCCTCAATCGACGATTGAAACCTTCGCAGCCCTGAAGCTCTACATTGACAACTGGCGCTGGGCCGATGTTCCGTTCTACGTCCGCTCCGGCAAACGTCTTGCCAGCCGCGTTTCGGAGATCGCCATCCAGTTCCGGCGTGCACCGCACCTGCTGTTCCAAGGTATTTTGACGCGGGCCATCGAGCCCAATATTCTCACTGTTCACATTCAACCTGATGAAGGCATGTCCCTGAAGTTCAACGCCAAGATTCCCGGCACCACGATGCAGATTCGTCCCGTGGCCATGGACTTCCAGTACGATAAGGCTTTCGGCGAAGCGCCGCCCACCACCGCGTATGAAACGCTCCTGCTCGATTGCATGTTGGGCGATCCCATGCTCTTCACGCGTGACGATTTTGTCGACCTGAGCTGGCAATTGATCACGCCCATTCTCAACCACTGGAAGGAGGATGGGAAGAAAGGCCTTTATTTTTACGAAGGCGGCACGTGGGGTCCACCTGCCGCCGACACCTTCATTGAGCGCGATGGCCGCAAATGGCACTTGGGCTAAATGGGAAAGCCGGACTCAGTTACGTCTTGTGCTTATGACTAACGGCCCTGAAATCTGCCGTTTTAACGGCCTCGAAGACCTGAGTGAGGCGGCGGCTCGCCTGATCATCAACCGGGCTCGCGACAAGGCTTCACACGGCAAATCTTTCAGTGTTGCCCTTTCCGGCGGCCACACGCCACAGCGCCTTTACCAACTTCTGGCCACCAATGCCATCTCGGGGCAATTACCTTGGGAACACGTTCACCTTTTCCAAGTGGATGAGCGCTGCGTTCCTCCGGACGACGCCGAGAGCAACTTCCGCATGATTCGTGAGGCGTGGCTGGATCGCGTGCCGGCCGCGAAATCCAACTTTCATCGCATGGCTGCCGAGCAGCCTGATCTAGATCAAGCCGCCCGGGACTACGCGAACCAACTGGCCCAGGTTCTTCGGCCTGCGCCCGGCCAGTTCCCCCGGCTTGATCTGGTGCTGCTGGGCATGGGCAATGACGGTCACACCGCCTCTCTCTTTCCGGGATCGAAGGCCCTGACCGAGATGAAACTCTGGGTGATGCCCAACTACGTTGACAAATTCCACATGAATCGAATGACGCTCACCTATCCGGTGTTGAACGCTGCCGCCGAGTTGGTATTCCTGGTGGCCGGCGCGGACAAGGCGGAAACGCTACAAAAGGTGCTGCACGGAGGAGACGGCGCGCCGCAGTTTCCCGCTCAGGGGATTCGTCCGGTGAATGGCCAGGTACGTTGGTATCTGGATGCTGAGGCGGCGCGGCTTGTGTGAGAGCGCGGAAGGAAGGTCCGGCCCGCGTCATTCTTCAGGCCCGCGGGACCACGGTGTTCATTGATCAAGATTGCCCCATCCATTCTTTCCGCTGATTTTATGCGCCTGGGCGAAGAGGTCCTCGGCGTTGAGGCGGCGGGCGCGGACCGCGTGCAAATCGACGTGATGGACGGCCGGTTCGTCCCGAACATCACTTTTGGCGCGGTGGCCATTGAATGCCTGCGTCCCTTGACACGGATGACGCTGGAAGCCCATCTAATGGTCCAGCCGCCCGAGGATTTCATCGACAACATCTCGCCAGCCGGCGCCGACACCATCATCATTCATCAGGAGGCGACTCCGCACCTTCACCGCGCCATCCAGCAAATCCACGCGCTCGGCAAAAGGGCAGGTGTGGCCCTGAATCCTTCGACACCGGCCAGCCTGCTTTCGGAAATTCTACCGATGCTACAAATCGTTCTGGTGATGACCGTGAATCCGGGTTTTGGCGGCCAGCAGTTCATCCCAGAAACGCTGCCCAAGATTCGTCAGATCCGCCGCATGATTACTGATCTCGGCCTCGATATTGAAGTGGAGGTGGACGGCGGCATCTCCGCAGAGACCGCCCCGCTGGTGGTTGAGGCAGGAGCGAACGTGCTGGTGGCTGGATCGGCGGTGTTTGATCATCCCGGAGGCGCGGGGCAGGCCATCCGTGAATTGCTGGAGAGCGCGAAGCGGTCAAGCGGGCGCGTAAGGATTTGAAACCGGCATCGAGCGGGGTGTGAGGTTTGAGAAAACGTGCGGCTCGTTGCTTCGAGGCCGGTCCAGCTCCGCCAGCCGGCACGCCCGCCTACCGTGTCGGGACTTGCGGACCCGGAAATGACTTCCGCAGACGACATTACCGAGGCAGCGTATCGCTCACTGCACGTGGTAGACAAGCACTTCTGCCGGTGTATTTCCGTGCGCTGGCGCGGCGACAAAATACCGTTGCAATTCGGGTACGAGGCGAGCGGTTTTCCCCCCGGGCCCTGACGAAACGCTTCCGAGGGACTTGTAGTGGTCAGGATCTTCC
>JBOGKI010000451.1:0-4244 GCA_050745605.1 Terriglobia bacterium
GCCTTGGGGGCAGGACGCAGCGATGTGCTGGCTCTGGTGGTCGGCCAAGGCTTGAAGCTGACGCTGGCAGGAGTGGCGATCGGCATGGTTGCGGCATTCCTGGTCATGCGGCTGCTGCATAGTCTGCTCTTCGGCGTGAAGCCCTCTGACCCCGTGACGCTGCTTATCGTCGCGGCCTTGTTGACCGGCTCTGCCTTGCTCGCCAGCTATTTGCCGGCACGCCGCGCCACCCAGGTTGACCCCATGGTGGCGCTCCGGCAGGAATGAAGCTTTCAGGGGTCAGCGTTCAGCAATCAGCGGTCAGCCAACAGCAGGAGCGCCGCAAATAGGAGAACGATTACTGAAAGCTGAGGATTGATCGCTTGTGGTGAAACCTGATGAATAATCCCCGCTGATTGCTGCTGACGGCTGAGTGCTGATCGCTGATCGCTTATTTCCTGGCGGCTACTTCGAAACCGAAAGCCGGCAGAACAGATTGCGCGCTGGGAATATCCATGCCAGGTGCTTTTCATAAAAACCGGGAGAAGCCCAGGCAAAGAGCCGTCCCAGGTTGTCCAGCAGTAAGTTCCCGCCAAACGTGAACCGCCGTTCCAAGATGCGGAATCCGCCCGTCTGATAAGTGAAGTCTTCGAAACTGCCACGTTCGAAATAATCGAAGCTGTGAAAGCCCAAATGGAAAAGATGGGTGGGGTCCGTGTAGGAGTCTGGTGAACTGTAATGCGGCGTAACGATCACCACTTCCGCTCCGGCCTTGGCGATGCGATGAACTTCCGCCATGACGCCCAGGATGTCGGGCTGGTGTTCGAGGAAGTGGCAAAGATAGATCCGGTCCGCACAACTATCGCGGATAGGCCAGGGGAAACGCGCAAGCTCGCACAGAATGTCGGCGCAAGAACCCGGCTGACGATCCAGGCCAATAGCGCCCAGCTCCTGCTTCTTCTTTCCGCACCCCAAATCAAGAATCAGCATGAGAGGACGCAGTAGGATATCAGATGCAACGTGTTAGGAAATCAGCGGTCAGCCATCAGCTTTCAGCAGTCGTTCCCGCAATCGCGGCGCTCTTGCCGATAACTGACGGCTGAAAGCTGATCGCTAACTGCTGACGGCTGACAGCTTCGTTTCTACCTGTCACTCGTTTCTCAGCGCCACCATCGGATCCACTCTCGTCGCGCGCCGCGCCGGGATGTAACAGGCGAGAAGGGATACAGCGATCAGGAATACGGGAACCACCAGTAATGTCACCGGATCGTTCGGGCGAACGTTGTAAAGCAAACTGGACATGACCCGGGTTAGCAGAAGCGCCCCGGCCAAGCCAATTGCCACTCCACAAAGAGCCAGCATGATTCCCTGGCGAATCACCATCCCCAAAACATTGACGCGTTCTGCGCCCAGCGCCATGCGGATGCCAATCTCGTGGGTTCGCTGCGTGACCGAATAAGAGATCACACCGTAGATGCCGACGAGGGCCAACAGCAGCGCAATGGCTCCGAAGATTCCGAGCAACACGGTATTAAACCGCGGCTGAGCCACGGACTCACCCAGGTACTCATCCAGTGTCTTCGTCCCGAAGAGCGGCAAATCCTTGTCCAGTTCCGCGATCTGGCCGCGCACGGCCGAAACCACACTCTGAGGGTCTGTTTCGGTGTTCACAACAAAGGTCATGATATCCAGCGGACTCTGTGACAGCGGAACATAAACTTGCGGGGTTGGAGCGTCATTGAGGTTGTGAAGCTTCACATCCCGGACAACACCCACAATCTCGCGCATGGGAGGTTTCTTGTAACCATTGCCCATATGGGGATCCAGATGCCTGCCGATGGGATCCTGACCAGGGAAGAACCGCTTTGCCATGGTCTCGTTGATGATGACAACCGGTGGCGACTTCAGATTGTCTCCGAACGTGAAATCGCGGCCCTTCTGAAGAGAAATGTTCATCGTACGGAAGTACCCAGGTTCGACCCACGCGTAGTCCGTATCCGGATTATGGCCCGGCACGTTCGGTTGACCTTCAATGTTGAAAGAGGTGCTGACGCTGTCTCCACTCAATGGCAACGGCAAGACGCAGCTCACCGAACGAACGCCGGGCAACGTTCGGATGCGGCGGACGGCCTGTTGAAAGAAATCAATGGTCTGGGCGTTGTTATATTTCGCGGACAGGCCAATATTAAAGGTCAGAACGTGATGAGGATCAAAGCCCGGCTCGACGTTTTCCAACCGCAAGAAACTTCGTATGAGCAAGCCGGCGCCCACCAGCAGCCATAGTGTCACGGCAACCTCACCCACCACCAGGAAGTTTCCCAACCGGCCCTGCCGTTCGCCTCCTGAGGGTTCGCGCCCGCCCTCCTTGAGGGATTCCACCAAGCTGGACTTGGAAGATTGCAAGGCCGGGGCGAGACCAAAGATAACTCCCGTTAAGAGGGACAAGATCAAGGTGAAGGCAAGCACCTGGCCGTCCAATCCGATCTGCGCGATACGCGGAATGTCCTGCGGGATGAGATGCTTCAGAGCCGCGATTCCCCAAAGTGCCATCAATACTCCAAGCGCTCCGCCCAGCGAAGCCAGTAACATGCTCTCCGTCAGGACCTGGCGGATGACGCGACTGCGGCTGGCGCCCAGCGCGGCGCGAATAGCCATCTCCTTTTTCCGTGTGCTCGCGCGTGCCAGCAGGAGATTGGCGACGTTGGCGCAGGCAATCAGGAGCACGTAACCAACCGCCGCCAGCAACACCAAGAGCGGCGTCGAAACATCTCCCACCAGTTCATTCAACTCCGGTGTCACCTTCATGCCCCGCGCCTTGTTTTCCGGGTATTGCTTATTCAGGGCGCTGACGATCGCGCGCATCTGAGCCTGCGCTTCAGCCGCCGTCACGCCCGGCTTGAGACGCGCGATCGCATCGAGATAATGAGCGCCCCGCTGCAATGCCATGGGCTTTTCGCCGAAAAGAGCCGTTAGGTCAGGGGCCATCGTGGTCCACACATCGATCGGATCACTTTCAATTGGAAATTGGAACCCGGCCGGCATCACCCCAACAATTGTGTAGGACTTGCCATTAAGAGCAATTGTTCGCCCCACCGCGTGCGGGTCTGAGCTGAAGCGACGTTGCCATAGTCCGTAGCTCAAAATCACGGCGTTGGTCCCATTCACCGCGCCGGGCCTATCCTCATCGGGAAGAAAAGTACGCCCCAATTTCGGTTTAGCCCGAAGGACCTTGAAGAGGTCGGCGGAAACAATTTCGGCGCGCAGGTGCAAGGGCGTTCCCACACCCGTGAGATTGAGATTGCCGGAGCGATAGGCCGCCATACTTTCGAAAACGTGGTTCCGGATCCGCCAATCGAGGAAGTCAGGATAAGATGCATTGTCGTCCGTGTTGGCAGGCAACATCGTGGAAACGACGCTGACGATCCGGCTCGGATTCGGGAACGGCAAGGGCCGAAGCAAGACGGCATTCACGACACTGAAGATCGCCGTATTGGCGCCAATCCCCAGCGCCAGCGTGATCACCGCCACCGCGGTGAAGCCCGGGCTCTTTGCCAGCATTCGCCAGCCAAAACGAAGGTCCTGCACTTGAGTCCGCATCGGTGTCCTCCCGGGTCTACGCCTCGTGCTGAGGGTAGTGGGTCAGTTTGCTGTGGTGGCGCTCTATAAGCGCCGAAATCGCTGTGGAGTCAACAACGGCGGTCACACACCGCCGTTACAGAAGCCAAACTGAACCACTACTCATCTTAGTCCTCAGTTGTGTTAATGGGGATGATTATGTACGGTTGCCGGAAGCGCGGGGTTTCAACCCCGCCGCCTGCGACTGGATCTCCGATGGGCCTTGAAGCCGCGTTGTTTGAGGGGCTAAAGCCCGCAAACCGAGCCGGAGCTCTAGGCCGGGCTTGCGACCTGGCCCTCGATGCTGGCTGCGAATAATGCTCCTTATTCCGCAACCAAACACCAGTTGGAAAATCAGCCTTCCAACGCCCTCTGTCGATTGCACATCGTGCTCCAATCAGCAGGCATTATAAGCCATTGATTCAATTAGGCATCGTGCTCGAAAGGCCGCCCCGGCACCAGCCCTGAATGTCCGCCTGTGGGATGGTCGTGCCCGGAATCGGGCGGTGGTTGTCCGCCCCGGCATCTTGGGCTGAGAGGGTTTCAAAAAACGGTCTCACGCTAGCCGCGAGGCAGCGTAGCCTGCGCAAGAACGCCCTTGATTTTGGCCTATTATAAGTACATTATTATCTCGTAGGTTACGGTCAGTC
>JBOGKI010000452.1:0-4224 GCA_050745605.1 Terriglobia bacterium
CCGGTTGCGAATCGGGAAATTCTCCGGATTCGGCCCGGTCCCCACCGGAAACTCGGTGACCACGGCGCCCGATTCCGCTACTCTTTCCGTCAGGCGCTTGTTCTCCCGGGGGTAAATCACATCAATGCCCGAGCCCAGCACCGCCACCGTCTTACCTTTGCCTTCCAGTGCGCCGCGGTGCGAAGCCGAATCGATTCCCCGCGCCAGGCCGCTCACGATCACGGCCTGCCGCGAAGCCAAATCTTCCGCCAGCCGGTGCGCCACCGAACTTCCATATGCGGTGGGCCGTCGCGTACCCACCATGGCAATGCAGGGAGAAGAAAGCGCTGTCACATCGCCCCTCACATACAGCATCAGCGGCGGGTCAGCAATCTCACGAAGGAGCGGCGGATACTCTGCCTCGGAAAAGCAAACAATCCTGCAGCCTGCTTTCTCCGCGATCGCGATTTCCTTCTCAGCTTCCTTCAAACCAGCCTGCGCAAAAATTTGCTGGGCGGCGCGAGACTGTATCCCGCAGCGCTCAAGTTCTGTCAGTGGCGCCGCGTAGACTGCTTGGGGAGTACCAAACTGAGCGAGCAGCTTGTGCGCGCCACGCACGCCCAAGCCTTCAACTCGGGTGAGCGCCAGCCAATACTGCCGGTCATCATCCATCGGTGAGCTTCAGAGTGGCGCCTCCCGGCCGTTCAGACCGACATCTCTCAGGTCTACTCTCCAGGAGATGGCCCGCCAGAACACGGTCTTCACAGGCCCTCAAAAGGGCTGGCAGACTCATCGGCCAAAATGGCCCCAATCTCACTTATAAAATGGGGAAATTCTGGTTTGGGTGCAAGCATAAAAAGAGGGATTCAGATAAAGCTCGCATTTTGAATACGATGCGAGGGCGCCTCATGCGGAATTAAAATCAAAGGAAGCGCGAACGAACCTTTTGACGGATTTCCTGGCTGCTATTGTCAATCACCCAACTCATAACTTGAGCCGAGCTATCACAGAGCATCGCGACGATAGCGTGCCCGGAACGTACCAGAAAATCAACCAGTTTCACGCCCCACCACACCAGCAACCGTCCGCCCGAGCGCCCAGGCTCGGAAAATCGCAACCGCGGCTGGTAATGGCGCCCCTCAAGCGAATAGCTGGTCAATACCAACCCTGTATAGATTAAGCCAGCGGCCGCAATCGCAAGCTTCACCCCGAGCCAGATCGCCGTTTGAATCATTAACATCGGAGTTGCCCTCCCGAAATCCCGTTCGCACAGTTAGATTCAAGAAGAGTCGAAAAAGATTCTCGTGGGGCACGCCCCCTGTTATGGGCCCTGCACCGTCTTTTGGAAATTGTTCCTTTGGCTTTCTGGAGGCCTACGCCAGTAGGAACGTGCCCACAGCAATCGAACTGTACCCCTCCAAACACTGGGGTTACCTGTCCAAGCCGTTGTGAAACCGGTATAATTGTTCTTTTCAGCCTTTATATCGGAGGAGGCATTTCATGAATCTTCCTGAATTCAGCAATGAACCACTGAGCGATTTCAAGGGGAATCCCGAGCACGCCCGGCGGATGAAGGAAGCTCTGGAGCAGGTCGCGAGTGAGCTGGGCGGGGAATACGACGTGGTGATTGGCGGTAAGCGCGCCAAGACGCCGGAGAAACTGAAATCGTATAATCCAGCCCGTCATGACCAGGTGGTGGGCGCCTTCAGCAAAGCGAACCCGGAGCTGGCGGATCGTGCGATTCGCGTAGCAGATGCTACGTTCAAATCATGGAGCCGCACCGCGCCGGAGGAGCGCGTGAAGCTGCTGCTGGACACCGCCAAGATTATTCGCGGCCGCAAGTATTATTACTGCTCGTGGATGGTCTATGAAGTTGGAAAGACCTGGGCAGAGGCCGATGCAGACGTGGCGGAGGCGATCGACTTCCTGGAGTTTTACAGCCGGGAAATGCTCCGGCTCGGCAAGCCGCAACCCCTCACCCCGGTGCCGGGTGAAAGGAACCATCTGCGTTATATTCCGTTGGGGGTGGGCGTGGTGATTCCGCCCTGGAACTTCCCGATGGCGATTCTTGCGGGCATGACGGCGGCGGCGATTGTCACCGGCAACACCGTGGTGCTAAAGCCATCCAGTGATTCTCCGATGATCGGATACAAGTTTTTTGAGGCGCTGGAGCAAGCCGGGATCCCAGCCGGCGTTGTGAATTATCTGCCCGGTTCTGGAAGCACAGTCGGAGATGTCCTGGTTGAGCACCCTCGCACCCGCTTCGTCGCCTTCACCGGTTCAAAGCAGGTCGGCCTGCGGATCAACGAACTGGCGGCGAAGACCGCGCCCGGACAAATCTGGGTGAAGCGCGTCGTGGTGGAAATGGGTGGTAAGGACGCGATCATCGTGGATAGTGAAGCCGATCTCGATCCGGCCGTTGAAGGGGTGGCACTCTCTGCGTTCGGCTTCCAGGGGCAGAAGTGCTCGGCCTGCTCGCGGGCCATCGTGGTGGAATCAGTTTACGGCGCGTTCCTAGAGAAACTGAAGGCTCGCGTAGAACAGATCAAGGTGGGGCCGCCAGAGGATCCATCTGTCTTCATGGGACCGGTTGTGAATTCAAGCGCCAGGAAAGCCATCCTCGAATATATCGAGCACGGGAAAAAAGAAGGACGTCTGCTGACGGGTGGCGGCGCAACGTCCGGCCACGGTCACTTCATTGAGCCCACCGTGATTGCTGATGTGCCGCCACGGTCTCGCCTTGCCCAGGAGGAAATTTTCGGCCCCGTGCTGGCGGTGATCAAGGCAAGGGACTTCGAGGACGCGTTGGAAATCGCTAATAACACCGAGTACGGTCTTACCGGGGCCGTTTATAGCAACAACCGTCACAAGCTGGAGAAAGCTGCGGAATACTTCCACGTGGGTAACTTGTACTTGAATCGCAAGTGCACAGGCGCCCTTGTCGGGGGCCATCCCTTCGGCGGGTTCAACATGTCCGGGACGGATTCGAAGGCAGGAGGGAACGATTACTTGTTGCTCTTCCTGCAGGCCAAGACCGTAGCGGAAAGAGTGCCTGCGTAGGGCCCATGCTATTCACTCACCGAGCTTCGCTGTACCGCCGGTGTCCTCACCGGCAGATTTCAGCGCTCAGGCGAGCGCCGCTACACCAAAGATTTTCACTGATCAGGTCCGCCTTGCAATGCTGTTATAAATCGCTATACTGCTAAAAGGGTAATCGGCCCAGTTCATTCACATATTCTCAGTTGACCCAGACTTGCGAGGACATTGAATGCCGACCCAACCCGAGCCGACTGAAGCGATAGGACTCCATGCAAGGCTGAAGGAAGACCTGGCAAATGTCGAATCGGAGACGCGGGCTATCCGTGTGCTTCTGATCTTCGTTGCGGTCGCCTTGGTATTTGGGGCGGTCTCCATGTTTCTGCCGCACGGCATCTGGCGGCAGGAAACGCTAGACCTGCGGATCCCGCCACAGTTGCTCTTTGTGGGAATGGTGGGGGGGGCGGTGGTGGCCCTCTACTTGATTCGCTACGAATCTGAGACGCGCAAGCTGCGCCTTCTGGCCTTGGAACAGGCGCTGGCGGCACGCTCTGAACATGCCGCGAACATGGTGGATTCGCTGACCAATGTTTATAACCGCACCGTCCTCCGCGATCTTCTCCAGAAGGAAATCGCCCGGTCGGAGCGCGCCTCCCGTCCGCTTTCCCTGATGATGACGGATCTCGATAATTTCAAGCAAGTGAACGACCGTTACGGTCACTTGATGGGCGACGACATCCTGGCGCAGGTGGCCGGCGTTTTGAAGTCCTGCGTGCGCGGTTCGGATCACGTGGTGCGCTATGGTGGGGATGAATTCCTGCTGATTTTGTCGGAAACGGATGAGCCCGGGGCTTTGATTGTGCGTGACCGCATTCTGCAGCGGCTGGCGGACCTCGACCCAATGACCCACACGGGGCGGGTGAATCTTTCCTTGTGCCTGGGAATTTTCCAGCATGTCTTGGGACACACGGTGGAACAGGACGTGGCGGAAGTGGATGCGAGGATGTATGCGCAAAAGCGCGGCGCGCCGGTGAAGGAATCGGTTGTTGAGCGGAGCACAAGCCAGCCCTAGCAAGCTGGCAGCCGTGGCGCGCTATTTGTGTCGTGGACCTGGCGCTGCGGCATCGCGTGGCTAAGACTCTTTACGGTTCTCCGCTTTTTCACTTCGCCTGGGGCAGACAGGGTCGCAGGGTCTGGATGGCCCGGTCA
>JBOGKI010000453.1:0-4218 GCA_050745605.1 Terriglobia bacterium
CACGCTGCGCCCGTTCGTAGCCCATGAACGCAAAAGAGTGTGCTAAGATTCTTGCTTTTAGTGGGTTGCTTGCTAAAGGTTGGCCGAAGGGATTCTCATGCCAATTGCTCCCAGGAATGTTTTCATCAAATGGGTGACGCTCCTGATTGAGGCTGCGGTCTTGGTATTCCTCACCGTTTGGGTAGCCAGGAACTACATTGCGACGTTGATTGCCAAGAAACCTACCATTCATAACCTGACCCTTGCCGAGAAGTATTCTCCTGGCGATGCCTTCTACCCGCATGTAGAAGGCCGGCTCTTCGAGTATAGCCTGACCGACCCGGACCCCTCGCTGGCTGTAAAGAAACTCAGGCGGGCGGCGAGGCTGAACCCTTATCAGCCCCAGACGTGGCTGGACCTGGGAGCCGGGCTTGAAATGCAGGGTGAAATCGCCGCGGCTGAACGGGGCCTTCGCTGGGCGGACTTTCTGGCCCCACGCCAGCCCGAATTTCAATGGTCAATCGCCAATTTCTTCCTCCTTCACGGAAATATCGATGAGGCTTTCAAGCATTTCAGGATGATCTTAGCCTCTTCGGAACCGGGCTACTCCGGTATAATTTTCAACACGGCGTGGAAGGCCTCCGGCGACGCCAACAAAATCCTCCAGGAGCTTGTCCCGCTTGGTTACGCGCAATTTCAATACTTGTATTTTCTGATTGGCACGCACCGTTACCCGGAAGCCGATGCCGTGTGGGATCGCATTGTCTCGGATCAGGGCAAGTTCGACCCGCAACTCGCCAGCGGGTACCTTGAGACTTTGATTGCCCTTCACCGGCCTGCGGACGCTTACCAGGTCTGGGAGGTTCTGAGATCGAAGGGAATCATTAGCCCAACGCTGGAAGAGACTCCCCAGAATCTCATCGAGAACGGAGACTTTGAGGAAAAGCCGCTGAACCTTGGCTTTGACTGGCGAACTCCGCCCATGGGCGGAGTCTACATCGGGTTGGATTCAACCACTTTCCACTCGCCCGCCCACTCCATGCTTGTTCAATTCGATGGAAAAGTGAATTACGACTTCCAGAATGTCTACCAGCCTGTGCTGGTTAAACCGGATACCTCTTATCAACTCCGCGCCTTCATGAAGACGAACGGGATTACTACGGACAGTGGCGTCCGCCTTGAGGTTAAGGACGCCTACGATACCCGCAGTCTCGACGTGGCGACCCAAAACCTCGTGGGTACGACGCCGGGCTGGATCCTCGTCTCGCAGGATTTCAGGACGGGGCCCAAAACTCATCTGATCGCGGTGGTTTTGCGGCGCTATCCGAGTCAGAAATTCGACAACCTCATCGCCGGCAAGGCATGGCTCGATGACGTCACGCTGACCGAGACCACCGGCCGCCGGTAACCGCAGCCATCCTGGCGGTGGTAGCCACGGCGAGCGTTTTTCTCGCCGTGGGCTTTTTCCCAGGAAATAGAGAGCTCGCGACGAATTGACAGACAAATTCGTCGTGGCTACCGTCACGTCGCATTGTCCATTCATTTCCGGGACACGACACTAGCGGTAACTCCACGTTTCCGTGTCTTCTCCGGCTGGAGCATTCTCGTTGATATGTTGAGCCATCTGCTTCAAAAGCTCAGACTGCGTCATCGGCACCCATCCATGGGGCTTCATGGGGCGTCCGTACTCGAAATAGCCGGGATTATGCGGATTTTCAGTCGATTTCATGAAGTCCTCAAAGCGGTACACGGCCAGATTCAGGAAATAGCTGTCCATGTCACCGACGTAAATATGGATTTTCCCTTGGAGCTCTGGTCCGATCTTTGACCAGCTCTTCGCGGCGTAGGCCCGCAGGTCATAGCCGTGATCGCGCATGTAATCCGCCACCGCATGATTGATCTTCCCGGTGCGTTTATCCCACAACTCCTCCGGATAACCATCCGCTCCTACCGGGCCATAGACCGATTCCCAGGCATTCAATTGCTGGCAGGAGCGCGCGTGGCTGCCCAGCACCGCTTCCAGTTGGCTGAACTGCCGCAAGGTGACGTCCGTCTGGCCATCAGGCTGGCGCCGGAGTGGCCTTTCTGGAATCAGCCATTCATGGCCGCCCTCGATGAATGCGTTGTCGTCGTGATAGATATTCACAATCCCGTAGTTGCGGAAATCGATGGGATCTGGCCAGAAGGTCCAAGTCCCACCGAAGAAATCCGGGTGATAAAGCTGAAGCGCCACCGATTCCCAACCACCCGTCGATCCTCCCGTCAGCAGCCGGGCATACGGTTTCCGGATCATGCGGAAATGCGATTCAAGATAGGGGATCAACTCCGTGATCAGAGCGTCGCCATAGGGACCGTTGTTGACGGAATTGACGGCATAGGAATCGTCAAAGAAGGGAGTCGGATGCTGAAAGGTCACCACCATCATGCGCGGGAAATCGTCTGAGGCCCAGTGCGCTGCAAATTCCCAGCCCTGCTCATAACCATAGGAGCGCAGCCGTTTCAGAAACGCGTCATTCTGATTCTTCGGTTTCTCGACGCTGAAGAAGAATGGGGGCCGGAGCCCGAAGTGGCCTTGATCGTACACCACCGGATAGTGCACGTTCGGATGCGAGTCATAGCCCTTGGGCAGCAGAACCGTGGCGCCCAGATACATGGGACGACCCCAGAACTGGGTCAGCAGCGTGCTTTGAATCTTGACGTGCTTCACCCACGCGGTATCCGCAGGCGCTTTCACGGGAGGAATCAGGTTGGTCAACTTCAACTTGATGTCGTAGCCCGAGGTTGGATCCAGGTGAACTTTCTCAACGCTGCTATAGACATTCCCCGGCGCCCGGTTGAATTGCTGACCCTCCCAATGGTCCATGTGAGCCCAGATGACGTGTCCGTCGGCGCGGTGAAATTCTGTGTAGACATTGATGAGGGCCTGGACGTAGTAGTCGCCAGCAGGAATCTGCTGAAGGCTGCTGACGGGAAAGCCGAGAACCGTCCCGTCAATGATGGCCGCGCGGCCCGGCTCAAGCTGGCTTACATCGACGCCAAAGAACGGAGGTTGATCGCCCTCGCCGCCCACCCGCAGGCGGGGCTCGGGAGACTGCTTACGGCTGACGATCACAAAGACCCGACCCGTGATGGGTTGAGCATACGCCGACTTGCTGAACGACACCTCGAACTTCAACTCGCTGGGATCGGGGCCGGCGCAAAGTAGAACCGGGAGTGCCAGAAACACAGCTAGAGCCGCCAGGATAAGCTTCAACGCGCGTCCCCTAGCCGGCCAGTCCATTTCTCGATTCATCATTGTTATCTCCTGTGGGTCGATCACTTTAGCAGATTGGCGCTGTGCTGAATAGCCCGATCGCTACCTGGTCGTGGCATCGTTTGGCTTGGTATCGGCCGCGTCCCTGCCGTCGGCTTTGCATCGAAGGGTATTCTCAATCGCCACGAGGTGTCGTATAGTTGTGCGTCCGGCTAGCCGCGAAATGAAAGCTCGTCCCGCTGCATCGATGCGCGTCGAAGACATTCCTGGTGCCGTCAGAAAAGCCCACCGCTTAATCAAATCCCGCATCACGCGGACGCCACTCATGCGCTCGGATTATTTTTCGCAAAGAACCGGCGCCAACGTTTTCTTCAAATTGGAGAGCCAGCAGGTCACCTCCTCCTTTAAGGCGCGGGGCGCCCTTCATAAGATTCTCACGCTGTCGGAAGATGAACGGAAGCGAGGCGTGATTACCGCATCCACGGGAAACCACGGGGCCGCGGTGGCCTACGGATTGTCACGCGTAGGCGCCCAGGGCATTGTCTTCATGCCGGAGACGGCTTCGCCGGTGAAAGCGGCGAACATCCGGAGCCTGGGAGCAGAGGTTCGTTTCCACGGCACGGATTCCGCCCAGGCGGAGAGCTTTGCCCGGAGATATGCGGCTGAACATAGGATGATCTACATCTCACCCTACAACGATCCGAAAGTCATCGCCGGCCAAGGCACTCTTGGCTTGGAGCTCGCCGCGCAGATCGACCGCGTGGATTTTTTGTTCGCGTCCGTGGGCGGAGGCGGACTGATCGGCGGGACGGCGGGTTATTTGAAGCCCATTCAGCCCCGCATGACGGTGGTGGGTTGCTCGCCGGAAAATGACGCTGCCATGTTTGCCTCTGTCCAGGCGGGTAAGAACGTCGAGGTGGATCCCAGTCCCACGCTTACTGATGGCAGCGCGGGAGGTGTCGAGACCGGAGCGATCACCTTCGACC
>JBOGKI010000454.1:0-4200 GCA_050745605.1 Terriglobia bacterium
AAGCTCGCCTGTCACCTCGCCGGCAAGGGCGCGCAAATGCTGGACGCTCCGGTGACGGGCAGCAAGCACGGCGCGCTGGCGGGTGAGCTGACTTTCATGATCGGCGGCGAGCGGGCAACGCTTGACCGGGTGATGCCGGTCCTGCGGCTGCTGGGCAAGAAGCACGTCCACTGCGGCGTGAACGGCGCCGGCCTGGCCGCCAAGCTTGCGCAAAACGCCATCCAGGCGGCCATGGTGGAAGTCTTCTGCGAAGGTTTTGTACTCGCTTCAAAAGGCGGCGTGAAGCCGGAAACGATGCTGGAGATCATTCAATCCAGCATGGCGCGCGCGACCCTCACCGACTTCAAGGCGCCTTTCATCTTCAAGGGCGACTTCACGCCTTACTTTCCGCTCAAGCTGATGCACAAGGACCTGGAATTGGCGATGGAATCCGCCTATGCGCAGAACGTGCCTATGCCCGCGGCCGCCGCCGTGAAGGAAGTCTATGGAGCAGCGAAGGCTCAGGGCAAAGGCGACCTCGATTATGCGGCGGTCGTCACCTTTCTCGAGGAATTGGCCGGCGTGAAGGTCCGGGCCACAGCCGCCACCGCCGAACACGGAGCTTGATTTGAAGCGAAGACCGGCTGAAAATGATCGGCGGACCGCGCCGGCGAAGCTTCGGGCGAACACCGTCGTCATTGGCGGCCACACGCGGAACATTGGCAAGACCGCGCTGATGGCAGGACTGATCCGCGCGTTGCAGCCGCTGAACTGGACGGCGGTGAAGATCACGCAATTTGGTCACGGTGTTTGTTCACACGACGGCCACCACTGCGAGTGCGCGCCCCGGCGTCACGCCTTCGAGATCAGCGAAGAGCTGGATGCCAGCGGGCGTGGCGATACCTGCCGGTTCCTGGCCGCGGGCGCGGCACGATCGCTGTGGCTTCGCGTACGTTCCGGCCAACTCGGTGACGCGGTGCCGGCGCTGTTTCGGGCGCTCGAGGATTCTCCCAACGTCCTCCTGGAAAGCAACAGCATCGTGCAGTTCTTCAAGCCTTCGTTGTTCCTGATGGTGCTGGACAGCACGCAGGCAGACTTTAAGGCTTCGGCCGAAAAGGCGCTGCGGCAGGCGGATGCACTGGTGTTTGTGGGGAGAAACTTGAGCTGGGAAACGTGGCCGGAGCTTGATGTCCACGGCGTCGGCACAAGGCCCGTTTTCCGGATGGATCTTGCGGCCGGACCCGGGCCGGAGCTGTGTGAGTTTGTCCTGCAGAAGATCACGCCAACACAACAAACCGCGATCACCACTCAGCAAGTCCATATACAGCGCGATAAGTAACTGCCCATCGCAGCTCGGCCTTAGCCGTGCCGTTCAGGAGCGGATTAGGTTGCGCGGCTTTTTCGGCGCTGACGGTTTGGCCTCAGCGGCTGAAGCCCGGAGATTTTGTGTTCCCATGTTTCGGCAAAGCTAAAGCGGCGCTCTGACGGTTTATTGGCCGGAAGGTTGCGTGAGGATTTAAGATGCCCTGTATAACGAGCATTGGAGGCTGCAAGCTGGCGGCTGAATGCTGATCGCTTCTTCACAAGCTTGCTAGCGACTTCGTCACCGTATCCAGTGTTTTCTGTGAAATCTCGCTGGGCAACGCGTCTTCGGAACGCCGCCCGTAAAGGCTGCCATGGGCCTCGGCGAGCTCGACGGTCTCCGCCCGGTTCTTGTCGCCGAAGGTCACTTTGATGGTGTAAGTGGGCTTGTCCAGACCGAACGGCTTGAAGGCCCCGGGCTGCGCCTTGGGGAACGACTCGGCGTTCAAGTCGTGAAGATTGGAGAGAAAGGTCTGCATCTTGCCGAGGTTCAGGGCCTGCGATTTCGGCGCGGTCTCTTTCCACTGGCCGTTCTGTTTGTCGAACACGTAATGGTCCCTCGGCGTTTGCAGATCGACATGCTTCACGTCATACGTTTCCCAGGACCACAGGTTCTTGTCGCGCAGGTCATCGGCGCTCTTCTGGAACTGGCTGAAGAAGTCCTGGGTGACGGTAAAGACCGGGTCAAGCCCTGAATTCATGGCGTCGTAATAATCGCCATCCCTCTTGCCCAGCACTACGGTTTGCGTCCCGTCAGGACCGGTCACCGTCAGGCGCAGCGCCGGCTTGGCAAAGCCGTACTTGGCGCTATCCGTCTTGTCATCCGCCAGCACGCTGTTCATGGTCGCGGCGCGGAGCTGATCCACCATGGTCTCGACGGAGTAGGTGCTGGCGCGCACGGCGGGCGGCAGATCGAGTTCCCACACGCCTTCCGGATTCTTCGCCAAGGTGTAGCGGTCGGGTCCGGCCTCCGCCTGGATCTTCTGCACCTGGTCGGCCTGGAGCGTCACCACGTGTGTGTCTCGCAAGTCAAAAAGCGACTGCACCAGCGCGGAATGTGCATATTCCGGGAGCTCCACCACCCGTGGATTGCCGGTCACCTGCGCGTAGACACCCTCGCCGGTCGGCGTCATATCGCCGATCCGCACCGTGAGCTTCTGGGGTTTCCCGCTGGAGGTTACGTCAATGGTTTCAGCGGGCGGATCCAATCCGAAGTCCTTGACGCTGGCAGGATGCGGATCCACCACTTCGCTGACCGTGGTAGTGGTCAGGCTTTGCAGAAAATTCCCGATTTTCTCCTGCCCGGCCGGAATTTTGCTGGGCGACGTGATCGTCCAATCCTTTCCTTCCAGTTGGCAGGTGATGGGCTTTCCCTCCCGCGGCGCTAGGGTGAAGGACGTAATCAGGGTCGCTTTGAGAGGCGTGAGCAATTGCGAGCTGGGCGCCGCGCTCGTGGCCGCCTTCTTCTTGTGCCACTGGTCCCAATGAGTGAGCGTGAAAAAGAGCGCGGCGAAGATCACGATCGCCACGATGGTTTTGATATAACTCCGGTTCATCGGCGGCTCCACCAAACGAAAACCCCAATCACGATGATGATCAAGGGGATGGCGCCCGCCCGCGCCAACAACCCGGACATCTGGCGGCCCGTGAGGTTCAAGTGCTGGGGCTCGGCCGGCTTCGGACGGATGGAGATCAGGTCTTCATTGGCGGAAAGCCAATCCACCATGTTCATCACCAGGTCGCGGTTGCCCTGGAAATTCAAATATGCGTTCGACGCCAGCAGCGAAGTTCCCACGGCCACGAACCGCCCTTCTTTCTTGCTGTCGCCCGGTTCAGAATTCACCGTGCCCGCCAGCGCCACCGTCAGCGGCCCCTTGATGTCTTTCCCGGGGCGGTAGGAAACCTCGCGCATCTGCAGGTTGAAGCCCATCACGCCATAGCTGTCCGCAGAGGTTTGACAGAGCGGCTCCACGTTCACCCCGGTCTTGAAGCTGTTGCCGATTTGGAAGGAGCGGACAATCGGGAACAGCGTGGCCGTCCGTTCCAGTGGCTGAACAATGGGGTTCGAACCGTACTTGACGATGAGCGGCATGCTGGGATTGGTCCCGAAGATTTGTGAGATGGGGTTCTGATCAATCACTAGATCGTTCGCCAGCGTCACGTTCTCATCCTGGAAGAATTTCGCGAGGTTGGGCAGGTCCACGCCCGCATCCAGCAGGAACAGGGCGCGGCCGCCGTTTTGGACGTATTTCTGAATCAGATCCACTTCCTGCGGCAGATAATCTTTCTTCGGGCCGGCAATCACCAGCAGCGAGCAGTCCGGCGGAATCTGCATGGTCTGCAGCAGCACTACGGTCTTCACGTCGCTGTCCTCGGCGGTCAGGTTGCTCTTCAATTTCTGGTATCCGAAGCGCTCCGCGCTGTCCAGATTGCGTTCCCCGTGGCCCTGCACAAAGTAGACGGTCTTGGTGCCCTTCAGCAGCCGGATCAGCGAGTTGGTGATGGCCTGCTCCGTGCCGGACTCGGCTTCCAGGTGGCGGCTGCCCGCCGCCACGTAAATCGACCCGTAACTCCTCACGCCGAATTGCTTGCCCAGCGCCGGATCGCGGTCCGGGTCCACGTAGCGCACCGAAACACGCGATGAAGCCGACGAATAGAGGCCGAGCAGATCCTTGTGCTCCTTGAATGCATCAGAATGATCAAAATCGTATAGGGTGACCGGCTCGTGCAGACCCTTGATGATCTTGAGGGTTTGAGGCGAAAGCGAAAATGCCTTGTTCGGCGTCAGGTCCCAGTGGGCGTCGTGCTGATTGGCGAACCAATTCGCTACCACCAGGATGCCGACCACCACGATCAGAT
>JBOGKI010000455.1:0-4199 GCA_050745605.1 Terriglobia bacterium
GTTGAAGGCCTCGCTGCTTCCGCTGCTGAAGTATGCCGAATCGGGCCGCTGGCATTTTCCCTTCGCCCCGCACGATCTTGGCACTTATCCACTCGCCAACGGACAGGTGTACGGCGGGCGCGAAACTTCGCAAACGGACCAGATGCCAGTGGAGGAGTCCGGCAACATGCTGCTGATGATTGCCGCCATCTCCAAGATCGAAGGCAACGCCAACTTGGCAGCAGCCTATTGGCCGCTTCTCGAGAAGTGGGCTGCGTACTTGAAGCAGGAAGGTCTGGACCCGGCGAATCAGCTCTCGACGGACGACTTCGCCGGGCACCTCGCCCACAATGCCAATCTTTCGGTGAAGGCCATCGAGGCGCTGGGCGCTTTCGCCACGCTCTGCGACCTGCGAGGCATGAAGGATCAGGCGAAGCTTTACCGGGAGACGGCGAGCGATTTTGCGGCGAAATGGATCACCCTGGCCCGTGACGATGACCATTACCGCCTGGCCTTTGACAAGCCTGGAACGTGGAGCCAGAAGTACAATCTGGTTTGGGACAACATTCTGGGTCTGCATCTCTTCCCCGCGCAAGTGGCCGATACCGAGACGGCTTTTTATCTGACCAAGGAGAATCGCTTCGGCTTCCCGCTCGACAACCGCAAGGCGTATACAAAACTCGACTGGGAGTTCTGGTCGGCCACGCTTTCACCCACACAGGACCGGTTTGAGCGGTTGATTGCGCCCGTTTATGATTGGGCCAACCAATCGCCCGGCCGCGTTCCCCTCACCGATTGGTACTGGACGGACTCCGGAAAGCAAGCAGGATTTCAGGCGCGATCCGTGGTGGGTGGCCTTTACATCAAGATGCTCGCCGATCCGGCAACCTGGGCGAAGTGGGCGCATCGCCCCCCCGCGTCTTTTCCGAAGTAGGAGCGACCCTGGGGGTCGCCCGGTCTGCGGATTTCGACGCTCCCTTCCAGCGAGCACAGACCCCGAGCGCCTTTACAGCAAACCGCGCCAGCGCGTGTCAAAATCGCTGCTGCTTCCCAATTTCCCTATTTCCTTACCCGTTTGTTTTCTGCAAGTTATGGGAGTTTGGCACGGCATCTTTGTTTGTTCTTATATGTCCTTATTTGTCTATCAGTTAACCCCTAAAATGGGAGTTTGGCAAGTGAGATTTCCACAGGCAAATATTCGATAAGTCATTTGTTTTAAATAACGGTTAAGTTTGGCAAAAAAGGAATCCTTTATTTCTCACGCTTTTTCCTTTTCTTCGCCATTCTCCCCGCTCCGCCCGTTCCGCCCCCACGCCCTCGCAGGGCGGCGCACTCGGTCCTGAACTTCCAGCAGCAACCGGCCTTCCGCTCAAAAGAAAACATTCCTTCTCCCGTGGATTGATTCGCTGTGAACAAGCGTACTTGGCGCGTTAGCCCAGGAAATGAGCGGCGCGGCGAGGGGTGTTTATAGATTAGTAAATGCCGGGTGGCTTGTCAAGTGAAAATGCGGGGGGGCGGCCACGGCCAGCCCACCGGTTTCCTTTTCCAGGCTGGGCGATGAATGATATGCTCGCTGCGAACAAGCGGAGATCCGGGGCGGCGCTCTTACAACGCAAAGTGGCGCCCTGCGCCAGGTCCTGGAAGGAGGCCTGTGGAATGACCATTCCGGAAAAGATCGCTGCGGCTCTGAGCAAGACGGAATTGTCAGCCACAGCTCGCACGCAACTGGCGCGGCTCTTGAATTCGGGAAGCTCCCCAAGCGTGATTCCCCACGCGGATGCCGCGGCAATCGCTCAAGCTGCCGGCATCGATGAAGGGCAGTTGATGCTGGCCTTACTCCCTGTTGCGAAGCAATTTGCGTCGCCGCCGATTTCGAATTTTTACGTGGGCGCGGTCGCTCGGGGCAGGACCGGCAATCTCTACTTCGGCGCCAACATGGAATTTCCCGGCGTGGCGTTAAGCTTCTGCGTGCACGCCGAGCAGGCAGCGACGGTAAACGCCTGGGTTCACGGCGAAAGCGGCCTGGACCGCCTGGCCGTGAACTATGCGCCCTGCGGTTATTGCCGGCAGTTCCTTTATGAGTTGGTGACGGCCAAAAGTTTGGAGGTGGTCTTGCCGCATCTGCCTCCGACCCTGCTTACGACTCTGCTTCCGCACGCTTTTGGACCGCAGGACTTGAACGTTCAAGGCGGGCTGATGGAACAGAAGATGGATGATCTGACGCTGGACCGCGCCACCAAGGATCCTGCCATTCTCGTGGCTCTGTCAGCGGCCCGCATGAGCTACGCGCCATATAGTAAAGGCTACGCCGGGATCGCGCTGGCGACGCGAAGCGGGGAGATCTACACCGGCCCTTATGCGGAGAACGCTGCCTATAATCCCAGCATGTCACCGATGGAAGCGGCACTGGCTCATTTGAACTTGTGCGGAGCGGCTTACGGCGACATCGAGCGCGCCGTGCTGGTCCAGGCGCGGCCGAGCTTGGCGAGCCAGGTTGACGCAAGCGAAATCGTGCTCAGAGCCGTCTCAAAGGTGAAGCTGGAAGTGGTTGACGCGCACCTTACTGACAAAAAGCAAGGTTAGCGTGACCTCGCTGCAATGGCGGGACAGTCCTGCCCGCCGCGTTCTGCTTCCTGCATACTGCCTTTTCAGCCCTGCGGCCGGCGCTTCAGGAACATGCCTTGTCCGGCGCGGCCCACGAATTTTCCGTTATCGATGATGAGCCGCCCCCGGCTCAGCACCTGCTTGGCAACGCCCTTTACCTTGATCCCCTCGAACATCGAGTAGTCAACACGCATGTGATGCGTCCGGGCGCTAATCACCTGCTCTTCATCCGGATCGAAAATCACCAGGTCGGCATCCGACCCGACCGCCACCGTTCCCTTTTGCGGATAAAGTCCGAAAAGCTTCGCGGGAGCGGTGGCGACCAACTCCACAAAGCGGTTCGCGGAAAATCGTCCGCCGTGCACTCCGCCGGTATAAACCAGGCTCAGCCGGTGTTCAATGCCGGGACCGCCGTTCGGAATTTTGGTGAAGTCGTCTTTGCCCAGCTCTTTCTGCTCCTTATAGCAGAACGGGCAATGGTCCGTGGAGACCACTTGCAGTTGATCGGCCGTCAACCCGGCCCAGAGCTTTTCCTGGTGCCACTTTTCGCGCAGCGGCGGCGTGAAGACGTACTTCGCGCCCTCGAAGCCCGGTACGTCGAAGTTCTCGAGGGAGAGGAAAAGGTACTGCGGGCAGGTCTCCGCGTAAACCGGCAATCCACGATCGCGCGCTTCGCGCACTTTTTCGAGCGCCTCGGCGCAGGACAAATGGACAATGTAAACCGGCGCGCCCGCCATCTCCGCAAGAGCAATGGCGCGGCCCACGGCTTCAGCTTCCGCCGTGGTGGGGCGAGTGAGCGCGTGATATTTCGGCGCGGTCTTGCCTTCCGCCAGGGCGCGCTGCACGATCACATCAATGGCGCTGCCATTCTCGGCATGCATGCAGATCATGGCCCCATCTTCAGCGGCCTGCCGCATGGCTTTGAAGATCACGCCGTCATCCACCATGAACACGCCAGGATAGGCCATGAAAAGCTTGAAGCTGGTGATGCCTTCGCGGGCCAGCGCCTTCATTTCCGCCAGGCGCGCATCAGGCAGATCGGTCACGATGCAATGGAAGCCGTAGTCAATAGCGGCCTTGCCTTCGGCCTTCTTCCACCAGGCGTCGAGCGCCGCGCGCAGCGTCTGACCTTTGTACTGAATGGCAAAATCCACCAGCGTGGTGGTGCCGCCAAAAGCTGCGGCGATGGTTCCGGTCTCAAAATCGTCGGAGCTTTGGGTGCCGCCGAAAGGCATATCAAGATGAGTGTGGACGTCAATGCCCCCGGGCATGACGTAATGCCCCTTGGCATCAAGCACTTTTGTTGCAGACGCCGTTGGAAGCTCCTGGCCCAGCGCCGTGATCTTGCCATCGGCGATTCCCACGTCGGAGGCGAATGTGTCCGACGCGGTCACCACCGTCCCGTTCTTGATCAAGGTGTCAAAGATCATGGTTCTGCCCTCCTCACTCGCAACGAGGATTCACTATTACGCTTGCGGCCCACGAAAATCAAGCTCCGCGGCACGGAGCGAGTGGTCGAGTTGTAGCGCTGCGCTACCCGCTGGGCCGCAACCAGAGGGGCTGTCATTCCCGCGCAAGCGGGAATCCACGCGTCGGAGGCCGGCTCTGTGCTGGAT
>JBOGKI010000456.1:0-4198 GCA_050745605.1 Terriglobia bacterium
CCCAAGGCTTGTTATCTCACGCACTGCCTTGATAACGTTGATCTTATTGGCGCCCACCGCGGTCAGCACTACGGTAAACTCGGTTTGTTCTTCGGCAGCAACCGCCCCCGCAGGTGCCAGGCCCGCAGCGCCCGCCACCACCACCGGGGCTGCCGCAGCTGCGCTCACACCTAGCGCCTCCTCCAGCCGTTTCACCAAGTCAGCCGCCTCCAGAAGCGATAGCCCCTTGATCTCTTCCACCAGCTTGTCTACGCGCTCGGACATTGCCTATTATTCCTCCTCGAAAATCGCGGCCAGTTGAGGCCGGACGCATGGCGCCACCGTTTGACCCACGGTCAGCCAGCAGCTTCCTTGAACTTCTTTTCTTGCACGGCTTGGTCAATGACTACCGCCAGATTGCGCCCCACGCCCGCCAGGCTCGACGCCACCCTCTGTGCCGGTGAATTAATCATGAACAGAATTCTGGAGAACAGCGTTTCCTTCGACGGCAGGCTGGCAATTTGCGCCAGATCCGCCATTGAAATCACCCGTCCTTCCACCACCCCGGTTTTGAAGACTAGCAACGGATTTTCTTTGGCGTAGGCCGTCATGGCTCGTGCCAGAGCCACGGGGTCCGTCTCGGTATAGGTCAGCGAAGTGGTTCCACGCAGCTTCTGTGCGACCGGCTCGACCGGGGTTCCCTTGGAACCCCGCTCAATCAAGCTGTTCTTCACCACGCGGTAACGCCCGCCAGCCTCAGCAACCCTCCGGCGCAAATCCGTATCCTGCGACACCGTGATACCCTCGAAACCCGACAGAATCACGCTTCGGGCCTTGAGCAAATCATCGCGCAGGGCTTCCGCCTGTTTTTGCTTTTCATCCTTCTTCATGCCGTCCACCCTGAATCCGTAGCTTATGCCGCTTCAACCGACGCCACATCAACCGGCACGCCTGGGCCCATCGTAGAGGAGACCACAATGCTCCTGACGTAATGTCCTTTAGCCGTGGCCGGCTTGGCCTTGATGACGCTCGTAATCAGCGCCAGGGCATTTTCCGTGAGCTTGTCCGCATCGAAAGAGACTTTGCCCACGGCGCAGTGAATGATGCCCGTCTTATCCACGCGGAATTCGACCTTGCCCGCCTTAACCTCGCGGACCGCCCTTTCCACATCCGTCGTAACCGTGCCAGTCTTGGGATTGGGCATCAGACCCCGCGGACCGAGTACTTTGCCGAGCCGCCCCACGGATTTCATCATGTCGGGCGTCGCGATGACGGCGTCAAAATCCATCCAGCCGCCTTGAATTCTCTGAACCAGGTCGTCGCCGCCCGATTCGTCCGCACCCGCTTCCCGACCCTCGCGGACCTTATCCCCGGAGGCAATCACAATCACCCGCTTGCTCCTGCCCAGGCCATGCGGCAGAACCACTGTCCCGCGCACCATCTGATCCGCGTGCTTGGGATCGACACCCAGCCGCATTGCCACTTCAACCGTTTCGTCGAATTTGGCAAAGGACGCCTTTTTCACCAAGGGAATCGCCTCCGCGAGGGGGTAGATAGCTTTATCCACGAGCTTGAGCGATTGTTCAAATTTCTTGCCCACTTCGAGCACCTCAACTGAATTCAAGATTCCTTGCCGAGCCCGTCCGAAAGCGTTCCGCGCTATGGCTGTCCCGCTAGGGCGCGATCTCGAGACCCATACTGCGAGCCGTACCTTTCACTGTGGCGACCGCTGCGGCAAGGTCCCGGACGTTCAGGTCCGGCATTTTGGTCTTGGCAATCTCTTCAACCTGCTTTTCCGTAACCTTACCGACTTTGTTCTTGTTTGGTTCACCGGAACCCTTGGCAATTCCTGCGGCCCGTTTCAGCAATATCGCCGCAGGAGGAGTCTTGGTGACAAACGTAAAGGTGCGGTCCGTGTGAACCGTAATCACCACAGGGATGATCAGACCCTCTTGATCCTTGGCGGATGTCTTGGCGTTAAAGGCCTTACAAAACTCCATAATGTTCACCCCGTGTTGTCCGAGCGCCGGACCGACGGGCGGAGCGGGCGTTGCCTTACCCGCGGGAATCTGCAATTTCACCATTGCCTGGACTTTCTTTGCCATATCCCCTGCCTGAAATCAGAATTTGCGGCACTTCAGAATCAGCGAGAACGATCGAGCACCCAGACACGCCTCACGAACTCTTTTCAACCTGGTAAAAATCGAGTTCGACTGGAGTCGAACGCCCAAAGATGGTCACCATCACCCGCAAGGTCGAACGATCGTCATTCACCTCATCCACCAGTCCATTAAAATCCTTGAACGGACCTTCGTTGATCTTTACGGATTCACCCTTTTCAAACTTCAACTTGGGCTTGGGATGCTCGGCAGCAACCTCAACGCGGTGCACAATGCGGTCAACCTCTTCCGTGGTCAACGGACTCGGCATCTGGCCGGATCCCACGAAACCCGTTACGCGCGGAGTGGACCGCACCAGATGCCAGGTGTCGTTGTCCATTTCCATTTCCACCAGCACGTAACCTGGATAAAAAAGCTTGGGCGAAACCACCCTTTTCCCCGCCCGCATCTCAATCACGCCTTCACTTGGCACTAGAATCTCGCCAATGCGCTCCGCGAGCCCCGCCGCCTCGACCCGGCTCCGAAGCGTCTCCGCCACCTTCTTCTCGAAGCCCGAATAGGTGTGAATGATATACCAGTTTTTGCCCTTCACCATCCCAAGCCTTGCCAGGGAAACCTCCCTCCATCCCACGCCCGGAACCTAGGCGCGGTGCATCAGAAACTTCAGCAGGTCATGCACAAGCGCGTAAAATAAGTGGTCGGTGATGAGGAAAAACAACCCAAAGGCGAACGTCGTAGCGATCACCAGTACCGTCATCCCATAAGTTTCCTGCTTGCCGGGCCACGTGACTCTTTTCATTTCGGTCCGGACTTCACCGAAATAATCCCGGATCTGGGCCCAAGTTCCCTTATTCAGCGTGATCTCATCTGCCATTCTGGTGATTCACCTTCCTGCTGCCTTGCGGACGCCAAACCCAAGCTCTTGGATCCGTACGCTGGGCCACCCCATCACTTTTCTTCTGCCGGATTGGATCAACCCATCAGCCCTTCAACAAAATTGGCAGGGGCGGAGGGATTCGAACCCCCACGACCGGTTTTGGAGACCGGCAGTCTAGCCGTTAAACTTACGCCCCTGAATCTCGCGCCGGTAACCCGACAACAGCCTGGGACCCGCCAACCGCTGGTGCCCAGGAACCGCCTCACTTCACTTCTCTTGGAGTAGCAATCCTATGAGCGAAAGCCAATTATCCTCTTCTCTTCGTCGATCGTGCCAGGGTCAGGCCCAATCTCGAAAGCCCTAATGAAATGCCATGGAACGATCAATAGCCGAGGGCTTGGACGCCCCGCGATGGAGAGCCACGGCCCAAAGCCATCAGCCTCCGCTACGTAGACAACGATTCCGTCGAACTCGTCGGCGACACCCACCACGGATCCAAGTTGTGCAAAACCTTCGGAAGTGAGGTAAACAATCGCCTCTCGGTTGACAAGTTCCACTACTTTGCCAACCCGCCGAGCAGCAAGTCGACTATTTCCTTCAATCGCTCGCCAGCACCTTCTTTATCGAGCAGATAATCGTCGACGGCTTGGGGTGGCAGTGAAGGTTGGCCCCACCGGCCGTTCACGCTATAGATAAAACTAAACTGGTGGTTCACAAAATCCCACTCGACGTCTGTAATGTCCACTCCCGCTCTTTTGGCCGCTTCCGCAATCAGGCGCTCAACGTATTCCAACTTCTCGATGGCGTGTCGTCTCGCAAGCTCTCCACCCTTCAGCGCAATCCTATAGGCCTGTTCGGGAATCCTGAGCTGCTTGGCGTGAGCCTTTTGCTCCTCGCTGAGCTCAGGCAGGTCCTCGGCTGGCACGGAATTCGCCGCCTGCCATTCTGCAAAGCGAAATCTGGACGGCCTGCCTCGAACCACGACCTCCATCGTCGTCCCTCCAATCAAGTACTTTGGCAGCGTACTCGCCGTGCGGTTACGGAACTCGAAACCCGACACACCGGAGAAACCGGCATAAGCTACTTGACCTCTTTGTGTGCAGTATGGTGCCGGCAAGCCGGGCAGAACTTCTTCAACTCCAGCCGGTCCTGGTTCTTTTTCTTGTTCTTAGTCGTGGTGTAATTACGGTTCTTGCAGTCCGTACACTGCAGAGTGATGATT
>JBOGKI010000457.1:0-4196 GCA_050745605.1 Terriglobia bacterium
GGGTAGACTCCGACCGCCACTACACCCGCAGTTGTTACACAGACTCTTTAGCCCGGCAGTTTGAGGCAGTTCACCAATGCCCGGCGAAGCCGGCCGCTACGTTACGCCGCAAGCTGGCGCAGCGGCGGCCGGCGCTTCACCCGAGGTGAGACCGACCGGTCCGCACGGCGTTTATCGAGCGCCGCTACAGTTGGGTGGCGCAGACGTGCGCCTTTCAGCATGTCTGCGCACCACCTGCGGCCGGTTGGGGCGCGGGTCCGTTTTGTAGCGGCGGTGTCCCCGCCGCCGTCATCGATCGTACGGCGTACCGCCGCTGAGGACAGCGCCGCTCAGCAAACGGCGCCAGCCTATTCAGGTAACTCTTGACGAAAAGAAATCGTCTATTACAACGGGCAGGAGTAGAATGAAGTCAAGGGCTGTGGCTACACCCGGAGGTGACCTATGATACGGCGACCACTCACCGCGATCTCGATAGTTCTAGGATTGGCATTTTCGGCTTTCCTGACGCCGGGCTTCGCGCAACAGAAGACAACGCCGCCGATGCAGAAGTTGTCGCATGTCCGCGTGGTGCGGCTGAGTTTTATCCAGGGTACCGTGACTGTTCGCAGACCTGGAGCAACCGAATGGGCCAAGGGCCTGGTGAACTCACCCATCGAGCAAGGTTTTTCCATCGCCACGGCGCCTAAGAGCTTTGCCGAGGTGGAGTTCGAAAACGGATCCACGGTACGATTGGGTGAGCTTTCCCGGCTTGACTTCACGGAGTTGGCGCTGACGCCGAACGGCGACAAGATCAATCACCTTGCCTTCGACCAGGGCTACGCTACTTACCACTTCCTCCCCGAACACAACGACGATTATCAGGTGAAGACCGCCGACGCTACGCTGACGCCGCATGGCAAGGCCGAATTCCGCACCGACTTCGAGCATGGCAAGCTGCGAGTGGAAGTCTTCAGCGGTCAGGTGGACGTGACCAATCCCCGCGGAGCCGAGAGGCTTAACAAGGACAAGGTTCTGGCCTACAACACGGGCTCCAACCAATCGTTCGATGTGACGCGCGGCATTCAAAAGGATGAATGGGACAAGTGGGCCATGGCTCGCGACCAGCAGACGACGCTTGCTTACAACGATCAGGCGATGAATCCCGGTTCCTCGATGTATGGGTGGAGCGATTTGGGTACTTACGGCGATTGGGCTTACTACCCGGGTTACGGCTACGGCTGGGCTCCTTACGAGCCGATGGGTTGGTCGCCTTATTCGACCGGCATGTGGGGCTTTTACCCGAGTTTTGGTTATACGTGGATTTCCGGCCAGCCCTGGGGTTGGCTGCCCTTCCACTACGGACTTTGGAATTTTGATTCCTCTATGGGCTGGTTCTGGATGCCGGGATTCATGGGCGGGCCCTGGTCTCCGGCGCTGGTGAATTGGTACGCGGGCGCCGGCCTGATCGGTTGGGGACCGATGGGCATGGGCGGCTTGCTGCCCTGTTCTGTGGGGATGGCGGGTTGCATCGTCACGGCGCCAGCGGGAACTCTGCTGAATGGAAAACCGGTGGCCACCGGGGGCGGTCCGGCGCCGGGTGAGGTCAAGCGCATTCCGGGACCTCGCCTGCCGCTTTCGGCAGGATTGCCCGGTCTACGGTTGCCGAAGGGAGTGATCTTCCCGGGCGGCCCGCACGGCGCGCTCATCGCTTCAGGCGGCGGTCTGGCTCCGCCCAACATGCTGGCGCGCGGGAATACGTTGACGAAATCGCCGGCCGCAAGTGGAGCTGCCATGACCCACGTTGCCAGCGGCAGAATTGCCCGAAGTTCTGCAGCCTCGAGTTTCACCCGGGGCGCGGCGGGTGCGCCGTCCAGCATCGTGATGGGCAAGCAGGTGAGCGCCCAGTCGGTCCTCACGCATCATTCGTTCTTCGATAGAACATTTGGCGCTGGCCGCGAGCCGGTGCATGCGGCGCTGGGCAATACGCTGGGTGGCCGCTTCCCAACCGTGGCCGGCAAGCATGGGGCGTTGATGCCGCGGCCGGTCCCGCAATCGGGCCGGGGAATGGATGTGAGCCGTGGCTTTTCAGGCAGCCGTTCGTTTTCCAGAGCCGGCGGCCCCGTGGCGCTGCCTCATATGTCATCGGGAGGCGCGGCACGCTCCTCTGGAAACTCAGGTTTCTCGGGGGCGTCATTTGGCGGCGGGCATAGCGGCAGCGTTGGATTCTCGGCGCCCGCCGCAGTCTCCGCGGCCCCCGGCGCGGGCGCGGGGCACGGCGGTGGCGGAGGCGCAAGCCGCCATTAGTAGCGTGACCTCTGGCGAGACGGTTCCTTTTGAAGGGCCATTCGACGCGATCACCTGCCAGGGGGCTTCGGTCGTAACTTGGCACTAAGTTTTGTCATCATCCTCGGCAATTCGAACGAAGCTGTGAATAAATCAGAGTGGCGATCTGTAGCGGCGCTCTATGAGCGCCGAAGTGCTTGAAAACTCAGGACCGGCGGTCGCAGACCGCCGCTACAGCGAGATTTATTCACAGCTTCTCAAACGCTTGCTACCGAGCCCCATGCTCCATTTGTGGCTACCGGTCAGAGGCTTTGGATCTGCGGGTGAGATGCAGCAGGTTGATAGAAGGGAAGGCGTGTAACTTCCGCCGCGCTGCCGGAACTGAGGATTAACCGAGTTGCTACTTCCTGGAATTCACGCCTCACATACGCCAGGGCAATGGTCCGGCCAGTCGAAGGTGACACGCAGGCGCTGGTGATCTCGCCGATTTCCTTGCCGTCGGCGAGCAGCTTTTGACCGGCGCTGGGAGTTTGCGGCGAGTCCACGATCAAGCCCACCAGTTTCCAATTTACATGCCCGCGGCTGCGCGCCCGCTCCACGATTTCCTGGCCGATGTAGCAGCCTTTGTTGAAGCTCAGAGCATTCAGCAAGCCGGCTTCGAGAGGCAGCGTGTCCTCCCCGAGGTCTTGCCCGTAGCGTGGAATGCCCGCCTCAATGCGGAGCGTTTCAAGCGCCTCAACGCCACATGGCAAGGCGCCGAATTCGGCGGCCTTCGCCATGCCTCGTTCCCAAACAGCCGTGATCGCCTCCCGGCTGCTCCACACTTCGTAGCCTTCTTCTCCGGTTGAGCTGGCGCGCACAACGTAGGCAGGCTGCTCCGCAAAGGCCGTGGTGATGAAGTCGTATTCGTTCATCGCCGGAAGGTTGACCTGAAGGCAGACCTCAACCAGGCGGCGTGAGGCGGGGCCTTGGAAAACAACCGCCCAAAGTCCGGCGGGTTCGAGCGGCACGCGCGCGCCCACGTTATAGCGAGTGAGAGCTTGAAGGGCTTTTTCGGCGAGATCCGCATCGGTCTCAAGAAGATAGAAGTCCGGCGTGCAATAAATCCGCAGGTCTGCGAGGATGTGGCCGCGCGTGTCGAGTATCGTGGCGTAGACGCCTTGTCCGGGCTCAAGCTTCTTCACGTCGTTCGAGACCATGCCTTGCAGGAAGCGGGTGCGGTCGCTTCCCTTGGCCGTGACGCGGGCGCGAAACGAAAAATCAAAGATCCCTGCCGTTTTCCGAACCGTCTGATGCTCAGTGACGGCGTCGGAGAAGTGCGACGGCAACAGCGCGCCGTGATACTCAACCCGCGGTACGCCGCTTTTCATGTGCGATGGTTCGAGGGGACTTGTAACCGGAGTGCTCATTCAACCTCGACGCAAATATGCAGATATCAGGATCACGATCATGCCCAGGCCCAGAGCGATGGCCAACCACTTTTCCCGGCGCACTCGGAACCAGTTCAAGGTCTTCAGCGGAACGGTCAGGCACAGCGCGATCAGGAAGACCACCAGCGCCAGGGCGATCTTCAGAGTCAGCATCTTCCAATAAACTCCCCACGGCGCTTCCCACACCAGGCTCATGTTGTAAACGCCGCTCAAAATCAGCAGGACGATGACCGTCCAGGTGGCCCAACGGAACCGCTTCAACACGCTTCGAACCAGCGCCTCGCGTTGCGCCGGCTCAGCCTGGCGGACCGCCGGGAACAGGATGACGACCAGGAATGCCACTCCGCCGACGCCGACCACGGCGGCGCTGAGGTGAATCCACTGCATGATGGTTGAAAGCATAGTTCTTCGGGAGAAGCGGTCAGCCGTCAGCTCTCGGCAAGTTGCTTAAAAAACCCTCAATGCTGTCATCCTGAGGAGCCCCTTCGCTGTCATCCTGAGCAG
>JBOGKI010000458.1:0-4181 GCA_050745605.1 Terriglobia bacterium
CGGGAGAAGCGTATGATAAAGGACGTCTGATACGCTTTTTCCCCACCAGCACGATGGTGCAATAACGCCTAACGAACAATTTAGCCAGAACCGAAAAACCCCATTAACATGTTTCATCCTGCGCGGTATGCTTGGTAAGACGCATTCGATCTGATTGCGCGTTAAGTGGCGCGAATTTCTGCAATCAGAACGCGGGGATTTTTCGTACGACCGTTTCTGCCGGTCCTTAAAATCGACACTTCTGGAAATCCGGCTTCCCGAAACTCTTCGAGGATGGCACCTCCATCCTTCGCGCCGGCAATTCAGGCGAACCAGTTCTGCTCGCTTTCGCGTTCTTCGCGGGACAAAGGTTGGGAAAGGATCAACTCCGCTGCGTAAACGGACCCTCCCCGCCGAACCACTCTCCGAAGCTCGCGGAAAATCACCTCGCGCGCGGGGTTTAGGTTAAAGATGCCATTGACCAGGGCAAGGTCCACAGAGCTCGTGCGAAGCGGAAGGCTTTCGGCATCGGCGCGGAAGAAAGTAACATGATCGATCTGGGCTTCGCGGGCACTGAGGCGGGCCCGGTTCAGCATCGGTGCGCTGAAATCTACCCCGATCACCATGCCTTGGCTGCCCGTGCGTTGTGCCGCCACCAGAGAGTCGAGGCCGGCGCCGCAACCCAAGTCGAGAACTATTGCGCCTCGCGGGACCTCTGCGAATAAGGAAACATTCGAGACGCCCGCGAACGCATCGACAGCGGTCACCGGCAAGCTGGAAAGTAAGTGGGCTGGATAACCGATGCTCTCAGCAAATCGTCGGCCTACAGGAAAAATGTGAAAACTATCAGGCCGCTCCGCCGCCTCAGAATACGCTTCGCGAACCTTGTGGCGCAGTGTTTTGGTGTTTTCCATGATCGTTTGGCTCCTTCGATGCGCCTCGTTTCGCAGGCGGCACACGGAACGATCCTGCGCGAACGCGGGATATGTTGCCCGTTCCTTAATTCAATTATATACTTGAATACTTGACGAGATGAAGTCAACTCCCCCGGCCAAGAAGGCGGTATACGAACAGCTTTCCCGCATCGGGAAGGCTATCGCTAGCCCGCCCCGCCTGGAGCTGCTCGACTTGCTCTGCCAAGGGCCGCGGACGGTGGACATTCTGGCCCGTGAAGCCGGCCTTACGGTGGCCAACTGCTCTAACCACCTTCGTGTGTTGTACCGAGCTAGGCTTGTGGAGACGGAAAGGGAAGGTCTTTACGTTACCTATCGGCTGGCGGACATGGGAGTCTGTGAGTTCTTTCGGAGTCTTCGAATCCTGGGCGAGCGCCGGCTTGCCGAGATCGAGTTACTCCTCAGGCAGTTTCGTGAAGAGCGTGAGCTGTTAGAACCCGTGGAGATGAAGGCCTTATTACGGCGAATGAGGCGCGGGGAAGTGACGGTGCTGGACGTCCGTCCTGCGGAAGAGTACCAGGCAGGGCATCTCCCCGGCGCGGTGTCCGTTCCACTCAAGGCTCTCAAGACCCGTCTAGCGAGCCTGCCGCGCGACCAAGAGATTGTGGCGTACTGCCGTGGGCCGTATTGCCTGCTTGCCAGGGAGGCCGTTGATTTTCTCAAGGCAAAGGGTTTTAAGGCCCGGCGGATGGCGTGTGGGATTCCTGACTGGCGCGCGCAGGGATTGCCGGTGGCGGTCGGCGAGCACACAGTTTCAGAAGGAGATGCCCCCAGGCTCCGGCGAGCCTGAACACCTGCATTCTGATGATGAAGTGGGACACGACGCAATGAACGACCTCATCCTGTACGACGCGCCGTATGGTTCGGAGCGCAGCTACAACGGGCTGGCGAGTCCCCTGGCGCGACGGCAAGCAGTCGCGGTTTCCGTTTTTCCGACGGGAGACGCTGAGGCTTGCGCGATAGCTTGTCAGACGACCCCCAACGGTTATTACAACATCGAGCGGATGCTCAAGGGTTTGGCGGCCAAGAGCGCGAGGATCGGGATTTGCGGGAGCTCGATGGACGAACTCACGGCCTGGACGCAGGAGGCGGACAAAATCTTGGTATTCTAAGCTGACGGACCCATCTCTTTATGTGGGTTCGTGCGCTTTGCGAGGAGAAGCATGGAAGAAAAAGGTAAGTCTTGGTTAGCAAGCCTGGTTGGTGTTCTGGCAGCCCTGATTCCTAATCTTTGATGAGTTCTGGTGCTGCTTTCGGCCGGCATCGGCGTGGCGGGAGGCAGCCTGGCTGTCAGGTTGATGGCCTATCGAATCTACTTGTTCCCTGTATCGGTTGCGGCGCTTGCGGCCGGCTTTTATCTCAGCTATGGGAAGAGGCTGGGGCCGCGCTGGAATCGGAGAGCCCTGTGGGCGGCCACCGCTCTTTCAGCGCTCCTTTGGAGCCTCCCGTATTGGCTCGCCGCACTGCGAAGATAGTTTGGAGATTCACCTACAAGTCGCCGCACCGCGAAATTGGCCGCCCTGGAGGCAGAGATGCGACAGAAGAGGGCTTTGAAGTTGGTCGCCGTTTTCCTCGGGCTCAGCGGGTTTGCCTATCTACTGGCTGGGGCTGCCTTCCCGGAACGCCAGTCCGGTCGCAATGATCAAAAGCCCTCGATAGGAAACAAACAGGTGACGGATCAGAATTCGATGCAGCAGATGATGCGGTCGATGATGTCTGGTGTTGTGCCCGCAGGTATCAACCCTGGTGATCTTCCCGAACCGGGAAGCGAAGGGGCAAAGCTGGTCGTAAAGTATTGCGTTTAATGCCACAACTTGCCCAGCCCCTTGATGCATTCGGCGGCTGAATGGCCTGGAGTTGCCGACAAGATGTTTCAAAGGATGTCCATGTGTTCCATGATGGGTGGCATGGGAATGAAGGGAATGATGGGAAGCAAGAGCGCGAACGGGATGATGGGGATGATGAACATCAAGGCGCCTTCAGCCGAGCAGCAGAAACTCATCGTTGCTTACTGGCAAAAGCATTCGCTCAAGTCTATTGAGCCTGGCGCGCTTCCATCACCCCGCAGCAAAGGCGCGGTACTCTTTGCCGCCACTTGCACCCAATGCCACGCCCTGCCTGACCCGAGGCAGCATACTGCCCAAGAATGGCCGCAGGTCGTGGCGCTCATGCGTAAGAACATGGTGGTAATGGGGAAGACCGTACCGGATGCAACAACACTCCAAATGATTACCGAGTTTCTCGAGGACGCGTCTCGGGCGAAGCCATAAGGTTATTGATGCTCGCGGCCCTCAGGTGGTCGAAGCGCCACGGCGTTCCCGAGTCTCTGGTCAAGAATCTGAACGGATTGGTGGCTTTGCTCCGTGAGGTCGCGAAGTGAGCACCGGGTTCCCGGGCGCTTTCGGCGCTTAGTTTAAACTGCGAAATCCTGAATAGGGGCCAAGAGAGTGACGGCGATAAACGCTTGATAGCGTATTTAGCGAAGCTTCGGGATCCGTTCGTTAACCGGAAATGAGTAACGAACTTAAGCGCGCACAAGAGTTGAGAAAACTTCAGAAAGAGATTCTCGCCTCGAATGCCTGCCCGCGGCTCATCAAGCATTGCAAAAAGGTGGCGCGAGAAAAGCGGGCCATGTACCGCGATCAGGAATATTGGGGCAAGGCGTTGCCCAGCTTTGGTGATCCGGAGGCTGAGATATTGATCATTGGATTGGCGCCGGCAGCCCACGGTGGAAATCGCACCGGAAGAATGTTTACGGGCGATCGGTCCGGGGATTTCCTGGTTCGAGCACTTCACGAAACCGGTTTCACCAATCAACCGACGTCATCCCATCGGGATGACGGGTTGAAGTTGAGGAACTGCTACATTACGGCGGTCGTCCGGTGGGCTCCGCCGCAGAACAAACCGACGCCGGAGGAAATTCGACGCTGCCTCCCGTTCCTCCAGAGGGAGCTGGAATTGCTGGATCGGGTCAAAATTGCGCTGGTCTTGGGGAGGGTTGCCTTTGATGCGTATCTTCGATTGGCGCGACATCAAGCCAAGCTTCCGCCCAAATCGCGGATGCCTTTCCGTCATGGAGCGATTTATGAATTGCCCGGCTCGCTGCCGCGCCTCTACTGCTCCTATCATCCCAGCCAGCACAATACACAGACCGGGCGGCTGACACCCGCTATGTTCCGGCAGGTGTTGCAGGATCTTCAGAAACATCTGTCATGAGGCACACGTTTGACGGTCAAGTCCATACGAGCC
>JBOGKI010000459.1:0-4179 GCA_050745605.1 Terriglobia bacterium
GTTCACCATTCCCGCCGAATAGAGCAACGCGGAGACCAGTTGCGTCTTGCCGGTATGGCCGTGACCGATCAGAGCAATGTTGCGGATACCGCTGCCTTCGTAAATTTTCACTGTGAACTCCTTAGTTGTAACGGCGGCCTACCACCGCCGCGTCTACTACAATCCGGCGACGGCCACAGACCGCCGCTACAGAAAAGAAGAGGTGATCCCTGTTCGCCCGGACAGGGTGAGAGCAAGCCCGCATCCTAGCACATCCCTTTCCGGCGCTTCAACGCCCGCTTTCGCGGCGCGCTTCCTCCGCCTCATGGAGATCGCTGGAAAATCGATAGTCAAATGCAAAACAGCCGGCGTGATTTCAAGGATCGACGCCTCCCCTGACCTCCGCGCCAGAGGCCGGCTGTAGCATGTTTTCTACCGGAGAGTGTTGTTTCAAGGCGCAAAACGCTAGACTGAATCAGGTCTTCAATTCTCGCGGCGATCATTCTGAATGCTATGGACACAGTTCGGAAATTGCATATAATTCCTCGCATGACAGATCGACCATCATCGAACGTTGGTTCTCACCCTTCAAATCAGAAAACAGCTTCACAATCCAGATTTCTCGTTACTGGCGCGAAGGGCTTCATCGGATCGTGGGTGGTCAAAAACCTGGTTGAAAGAGGGGACCATCCCTGGATCTTTGACCAGGATCCTCGATCCCACCGCCTGGCTGCCCTGCTTTCCGACAAGCAACTCGCCGGCATTGGCTTCATCGAAGGCGACATCACTCGTCAGGACCACGTCGAGAAAGCGGTGGGCGACCACGGGATCACCCACATCATTCACCTGGCTGCGCTGCAGGTGCCGGCGTGCGCCGCGAACCCAGCGCTGGGCGCGCAGGTGAACGTTGTGGGAACAGTGAACGTTTTCGAAGTCGCCAAGCGGCGGCGCGACGTGGTGAAGAGCGTGGTCTACGCGAGTTCAGCGGCCGTTTTCGGCCCCGAGGAGATGTACGGCCCGGAACCGGTTCCAGAAGGCGCGCTACTCCAGCCCTCGACCCATTACGGAGTTTTCAAGCAATGTAACGAAGGAAATGCGAAAATCTACTTCGCCAATGACGGCATATCAAGCTGCGGGCTGCGACCGTGGGCGGTGTACGGAGTGGGTCGAGATCAGGGAATTACGTCGGGGCCGACCAAAGCCATCAAGGCGGGCATCGTCGGGCGGCCTTACACGATCCGTTTTACCGGCGGTCTGGATTTGCAATACGTCAAGGATACCGCTGAAATCTTCCTGCGCTGCGCTGAATCCGGCTTGACCGGAGCGCGGGTCTATACGCTGCGAGGATCCGTGAGCCAGGTGGGCGAATTCCTAAAGCTCCTGGCGAAGATGCTGCCACGATCCCGCGAATTGGCGACGGCCGCGGGCGGGGAGTTGCATATGGCCTATGACCTGGATGACAGCGCGCTGGTCCGCGATCTTCAGGACGTGCCGCGAACCCCACTGGAAACGGGCATTGGGGAAACTATTGAGATCTTCGAAAGGCTCCATCGCGAGGGGCGGCTCACGACAGAGGACCTCGACACGTAAAGACAGTGACAGAGTCAGGTGGGGGACGTCGATAAGCTCTAGTGTGGCGTCGCGCCAATCGCTGAGCCATGAAGCAACTCGTAGCACCGGCGTCTTGCCGGCCAAAGCCGACGGGACGGCGGTGCTACCATGTAAGCCCAGTTTCGAGACACTACGCGCGCTTCACTGGGGTGGCTCCTCCAGCGCGCAGGCGGTCGAATCGATGAAAGCTCTGGTCCTTGAAGATATCGAAAGGCTGGCCGTCCGCCAAGTGCCGGACCCGCCGCTTTCATCCCGCGAAGTTTTGATCCAGGTGCGGGCCGTGGGGCTGTGTGGGACGGACCTGCATCTTTACCGAGGTCATGGAAATTACCGGTTTGATGCGAACGGCCAGCCGATCCCTTTCAGCGTACAGCCGCAGATCCTGGGTCACGAATTTTGCGGTAAGGTTGTCGAAACCGGGAGCGAAGTGCGCGACCTCAACCCTGGTGACCAGGTTCTCTGCGACCAGGGACGCAATTGCATCAGCCAGGGGCGCGCCCAGCTTTGCTCGTTCTGCGCGTCCGGAGACTCGCACCAGTGCGAGTTCTATCAGGAGCACGGCATCACCGGCCCGCCTGGCGCGTTGGCCGAGTTCATCGCTATGCCGGCGGTCAACTGCATCAACTTGCCACCCGGAATGACCGGCGAAGAAGCCGCGCTGGTGGAGCCGGTGGGTTGCATTCTTCACGCCAGCACCCGGGCGGAACGCGCCACTGCCAGATTCACGTTTGAGGGAACGGAGCGCATCCGAAGTATATTGATTTGCGGCGCCGGCCCCGCCGGGCTGCTCTTCTTGCAATATCTGCGAAACGTCAGGCATTTTGACGGGACGATCCTGATGAGCGATCTCCGTCCCCTGAACCTGAAGCTGGCCGCAAGCTTCGGCGCCATTCCCATTGACTTGCGTGAAAGGAACCTGGTGGAGTGTGTGCGGGAATACACTGCGGGCGAGCGCGTTGAGTACCTCATCGACGCCTGTGGCCACGCTTCCGTCCTTGCGCAGATTCCCGGGCTGCTCCGCAAGCAGGGCACGGTTCTGCTTTATGGTCACGGGCACAAAGGGCACGACGTCAGCCTGCTGGGCCCCATCTTGTTCCTGGAACCCGCATTGGTCGCGGCCGTGGGAGCGTCGGGAGGCTTCGACACGGATGGCCGGCCCTCTACGTATCGCCATGCTTTGGAGCTGGTGGCCGCGGGAAAAGTGAAAGTGGCGCCCTTCGTGACTCACCGGTACTGCAGCCTGGATGATCTTCCCGTTGCCTTTGGACGGGACTTCTCCCGTGAAGACTACGTCAAAGGCGTCCTGAAGCTGGAGTGATTCGGCCTGTCGAGGAGTACCCATCATAGTGACAGCTTTCTCCGTAGCGGCGCTCGGCGCCTGCCCCGCTGCAAAGCGGGGAGCGCCGCAAAATCGGCGGTCCCTGCCAGGGTAAACTCCGACCGCCGCCACAGCATTTGGTGTCACTATAATGGGTCATCCTTAGTAAGGAATGACGGAGCATCGGGCTGGCTCCGCCAACTGCGAAAGACTAAATCTCAAAGCCTGTTCAGTTGATTGCGAATCAAGCTGCGAGGGGGAGTAAAAATACATGAGCACAGGGCTCGGGTTCTTTCTGATTTGTCTGGGCGGCTTCATGCAAGGCACCTATTTCCTGGGGCTGAAATACGTCAGCCCCTGGAAGTGGGAAAACATCTGGCTGGTTTTCTCCGTCCTGGCGCTCATCGCCTTGCCGGTGATCTTGGCAGTCCTCACCGTGCCGCAATTGGGGGATGCGCTTAGCTTTTCTTCGAAACGGGCGCTCATGGAGGTCTTTGTCTTCGGAACCGGGTGGGGCATTGGCTGCGTCCTTTCCGGCCTGGGCGTGGATCGCGTGGGATTGGCGATGGGCGTGGCCGTCCTGATTGGAATTGCAGCCGCTTTGGGGTCTCTGGTTCCGCTGGTGGTGAATACGCCGGAACTGGTGACTCAGCCCAAGGGCCTGATGGTGATCGCTTCCGTCGTCACCTTGCTGGCAGGTGTCTTCCTGGTGGCCGTGGCGGGCAAGAAACGCGACAGTTCCCGCCGCCAGACGGGACAATCCGGGCAAAAAGGCAGTTTTGCCATGGGTCTCGCCATCTGTATTTTCAGCGGTATCTTCTCCGCCATGTTGAATCTGGCATTTTCATTCAGCGATGGCGTACGCGAAGCGGTCCTGATGACCGGCGCCAGCCCGGCGGGAGCACAGAACGTGGTGTGGATGGTGGCGCTGGGGGGAGGATTCATTGCCAATGGCGTGTACACCTGCTATCTGCTTTCCACCAACCGCACGTGGCCTAACTTTGTCCTGCCGAAGACGTGGCTCTTCTGGATTTTCGGTATCGGAATGGGGGCTCTGTGGTATTTCGGTCTGGTCCTTTACGGCCGAGGCACAGGGTTCATGGGTGAACTCGGGACCGTGATTGGGTGGCCGCTCTTCATGGCCTCCATGATTTTCTTCTCGAGCATCTGGGGATTCGTCACGGGCGAATGGAAGAACTCAAGCGGCGGCACCAAGGCATTTATGGTGGCGGGGCTGGCCGTTCTGCTGATTGCTTCAGGATTGCTGGGCG
>JBOGKI010000460.1:0-4178 GCA_050745605.1 Terriglobia bacterium
GCCAATCATGGTCTGGTAGCCCTCCGGCATTTCCGTGATGAAGTCGTGAGCCAACGCAGCGCGGGAAGCGTCCACCACATCGGACTCCTTCAGCGCCGCCTGGCCGTAGGCGATGTTGTTGAACACGGTGTCATTGAAGAGCACGGTTTCCTGGGTGACCATGGCGATTTGCGAGCGAAGCGAAGCCAGCTTGACGCGCCGGATATCCCGCCCGTCAAACAAGATGCGTCCTTCAGTCACGTCAAAAAAACGCGGGATCAGGTTGGCAAGGGTGGTTTTTCCCGCGCCGCTTGAACCGACAATCGCAACCACTTCTCCCTTGCGAATGCGCAGGTTCACACCTTGCAGAAGCGGCGACTCTTTGAGGTAGGCAAAGTCCACGTTGTCAAAGGCAATTTCCTTTGAAAAGCGCGCCAGCACCGTGGCATGGGGATCGTCGGGAATTTCCGAGTCCACATCCAGGTACCGGAAGACCTCCTCGGAGGCTCCCACCGCCTGTTGATAAGCGTTATGGACGCCGGTCAGCCGCTTGATCGGCTCGTACATCTTGATGATCGCATAAAGAAAAGCCAGAAAGGCGCCCATGGTTCGCGCGTGGTGGACAATCTCATTGCGAGCGTAGAGCAACAGTCCGGCAATGGTAATGGCCCCGACCAGTTCCATCAGAGGTGAATTCAGGGCGTAGGCGCGCACCCAGCGCAGGTTGACCTTGAGCAGCCGTCTTGTGGCAGCACGGAATTTGGAGTTTTCAAAAGACTCCATGCCGAACGCTTTGACGATGCGGATGCCGCTGAAAGTTTCCTGCAGGATGTTATTGAGCTCCGCCATTTTGTCCTGGCTGGAGCGGCTGGAAACCCGGATATAACGTCCGATGTTGGCGGAGGGATATACCACGAGGGGAATCAGAATCAACGATGCCAGCGCCAGGCGCCAGTCCACGTAAAAAATCACGGCCAGCAATCCGATGAGCGTGAAACTTTGCTTCAGCGCGTCCGCCGAAACCTGCGAAACGGCGCTCTGAATCTTGTCGATGTCGTTGGTGACAGCGGACATCAGTTTGCCGGTCGCATTTTCAGAGAAGAACGCCAGCGATTGCGCGATGATTTTCGAATAAAGAAGATTGCGAAGATCCCGAACCACCGATTGCCCAATGAAGTTTACGAAATAAGTGGCGAAGTATTCAGAAAACCCCTTGGCCAGCGTCACGCCGACAATGGCCACGGCCACCATGGCCCACGCGCTATGGATGCTGGGGGGGACAAGATCTTGCAGGTAGAGGGCGTGATGGCCAAAAGGAAGCTTGAAAAGCAGAATGGGGCCCGAGCTGTGCTCCGTGGTCAGGACGCGGTCAAAGACCGGCTTGATCAGCAGCGCCGTCAAGCCTTCGCAAGCGCCCACCACCGCCATCAAAGCCAGGGCCGCGAAGAATCGAAGCGCATAAGGACGAATAAACCTTATCAGGCGTTTGACTTGAGTCATCAGTCGATCGCAGCCGCGGTCCCTGCACGGCGGGCGCCAGCGCTAGTCTTATGGTAGTTCCAGATCTAAACAGCCGTCAAGCAACGCGGAAACATGGTGGCGGTGCAGTTTCTCGTAGCGGCGGTGGGGACAGCCCCGCTGCACACGCAGCTATCTCACCGATTCCTTTTTCCCTTGGCGCAAACCGGTTACTGAAGCTACACGCGCGGACTAAATCGGCGCCTGCTTGCTGTAGCGGCGATGTCCTCATCGCCGCTAATTTGCCGGTGGGGACACCGGCGCTACAAGAAACGCACGTCGCGGACTTATGTCCGCGCGTATAACAGCTAATATTCCCAGCTTCATTCGCCCGATGAATGCTTTCGAGAAACGTCGCAATGCGGCCATCCCGTGCCTCAAACCGCCCACTCAACTCTGGAGCTCGGGCGGGACAAAGGCTCTCGAAACGCTGAGACAATACTGGATTTTCACGCGCGGTTCAATCCCCAAATTGTCCCACAGTTCGCCAGAAATTGACCGCCGGTCACCCGAAACTTTCTTGACGTCAGAAAGGAAGGCGCAGGGCTGGAAAAATTTGCTCGAATCGGGCAGCTTTTTCCCTTCAAACACCAATAATCCCTTCCTTTTTAACAAGTAAAGTGCCGAGGCAAGTCAGTCAATCAAAACGACTTGCCAGTCCGGACATAAGCGGACTCTTCCTTTGGAAGGCTCATTGCACAGGTAAGAGGCCGGGGAGCGAACGAGACGAAAGAAAGCATGAAGGTCCGCATGCGGACGGCATTGATTTTTGTTGCTGCGCTTACCCGCGTCTCCCGCTGATCGTTCCGAGGAGCGCGCTACGTCTAACTTTCTCCAGAGGAAATGCCAATGCACTTGAGGCACATACCGTTTCCAGTTTTGATGTTTCTCGGTTGTGTCACTTTAGTGTGGGCTGTCCAACAGCCCCGCCACTCTGCCCAAGCTCAGCAACTGTCGCGGGACGCCGAACGCAATCCGGCAGCAGCGCAGACCCCGACGGCCGGGCAGTCCTGGACGGGCGTCGTGAGCGATAGCAACTGTGGCGCCAAGCACGCTGCGGCGAGCGACCGAGCCGCCCAGTGTGTTTCCAGATGCGTTGCCAGCGGCGCGAAATACGTTCTGGTTTCCGCCGGCAGCGTCTTCCAGATTGATCCCCAGGACCAGTTTGCCACCTATGCGGGAAAAGCAGTAAGCGTGCAAGGATCGCTCCATGGTGACACGATCACGGCGGCAACAGTTTCTCCTGTACCGCAGCAGAAGTGACCGCAGCGATGCACGGGGGAAAGGAGAAAAACCACGGGCCGTATAGTCCGGCCAGGACCTCGGCCCGTGGCGAACTCTGCACAGCGGGTCTATTCCGTGAAACCTCCCGCGCCATTCACCGCATCATCCTCCGCAATCACTCTCGCCTCCATGTTTTCTCATTTCAACCCAAACTCACGGAAGACCCGCGCCCATCGATGCACGCAAAACTGAGCGCCTTGGTGCGCTCGTCCGCGGGTGACTAACACTCTTGCGGCGCGTGACTTTCATTGCCTCTCGTCCCCGTCCTGCGGTCCAAGCAACGGTCACTTTTGCTGAGTGCTGAAAGACAATTCCTCCCGGTGAACCGCTGGACATCGGCAATCGAAATGAATAGACTCATTCGTGGAGATCGAAACATACCAAGTTGGGGGTGGTTTATGGCCCAGTGCCCGGAATGCGAAGCCGCGATCGATCTGGAAGACGATGCAGTTGAAGAAGGGCAGATTGTAGACTGCCCGGAATGCGGCGTAGAGCTGGAAGTGATCGGCACAGACCCGCTCGAATTGAATGCCGTTACCGACGACGAAGAGGAAGAAGAGGATGAAGAATGGTAGGTGGTTTTCAGCCGCCCGCGCGTCCATAGACCGGGAAAACGGTCACCAACCAATTGCCAGGAACTTGACAGCCCTCTGCGCGGCGCTGGCGGCGCTGGTGCTGCTTCCCACAATGGTTAGCGCCAAAAAGCAACCTCCGGTTCTGCGCAGTATTTCCGGAGAAGTCATGGATAGCGCCAGCAATGGAGTGGACGGAGCTACGGTGGAGCTGACTGATCTCGACACCAACAAGAAGCTCGCCATCTACACATTGAATGGCGGCCACTACGCATTCACCGGACTCGACCCGCACCATGATTATCGGGTTCAGGCAAAGTACAAGGGCAAAGCTTCCCGCGTCCACACCGTCAGCTCAATCGACCCGTTCAACCAGATCGTGATCAATCTGACCCTGACTCCAGCCAAGCAGTAAGCCCGGCTTCATGCAAGCAACGTGAAGGCCAGGTACTCTCCTCAACGGTCAAGACTCTTCAAGGCTCACCGCTCGAAGCGGTGGATTGCCCTGGTGCTAGTTACCGAAGGTGCAGCAGGAACGCCGTGGCTTAGGCTTGAAACTCGACCCTGATCAGCCGTCGCCCGGTGCGGAGAATCACACGCTTGCCGCCGTAAACCTCCGGACGGAATTCTTCTGTGGGATTCGTCATCCGCTTCCAGCGCAGCTCCCCTGCGTCGAAAAAGGACATCCAGATCGCGCCCTCTCTGATTTTGCGCTGCGCTTCCGAGTTCGAGCTGAATAGACCCACGCTCACCAATAACTGAAAGAGCTTGACCGGACGCGCACGCAACCCGTGTGCCACAACCTCATACTCGGCTGGAAGATTC
>JBOGKI010000461.1:0-4174 GCA_050745605.1 Terriglobia bacterium
GGCCCGTCCCGGTAACCGGCAGGCGAGCGAAGCGAGGCCAAAGGCTCCGGCCTTTTTCGGCCCCAACGTGTAACCCTATGAAAGTGACCACAATAGACTGCGATTACACTTTTGGGAGAGGAACCCAAAATCCAAACGAATCGCCTTCGCATCCGTCTTCCTCTCAGGGTGAGCTTACTAGGGCTTACGCCTCACCCAGAACCTGCACGAAGCAGGTTCTCTCAAGCGGGCCGTCGTATTCCATGAAGTAGATGGTTTGGCGCGAGCCCTTCACCAAGGCGCCATTTTCAACCGGGAACATGCATTGGATCCCGCCCAGGACGCTTTTGAGATGGGTTTCCGCGTTGAACCCGAGACGCCCGTCGTAGTCCAGGTAGCGATGATGGTGATAGTTCTCGTCCTCCGGAAAGAGGCGCGCAAAATGGGTGAGGATATCCTCTTCGAGGCACGGGATTCCTTCCGTCACCAACAGGCCGGAGGAGGTGTGCGCAGTGAGGACGTTGACCAATCCGTTCCTCACGCCACTGTTTTTCACAATCTCCTCAACCCGCGGCGTGATATTAATCGCCTCTTCTGCCTTGCGTGATTGAATCTTCAGACGTTCCAGTTTGATAATCATCGCTCCGCCTGCGCCTTTGGTAATTACCGCGAACCCAAACACCCGCTTCCCGGGCATTCTTGATTCCGCGCTGGCTTTGAAGAACTAGGTTGCAGTTCGACCTTCAGCGCCCATCAACGATCTGGCTTCTCCAGCAGCCGTTGGGCGTTCTCCCTGAATATTTGGTTCAGACAGCCTTCCGTCAAATCGAGCGTCCTGAGCGCATGAACCATGTTCTTGATTTCCACGCGAGGGTAATTGGAACCGAAGACTACTTTGTTTCTCAGGCTGCGCTCAATGATCGTGGTCGGAATCTGCTTCGAGAAAACGAACTGGAAAAACTCTTTGGGACTGTCGTAATAGAGGCACGAGGTGTCGAGGTACACATTCGGGTACTTCATGGCCAGAGCTGTGGCCTCCCACACCCACGGCCACGCAAAATGGGCCAGCACGAAAACAAGTTCAGGGAACCGCCGGATCGCACTCTCTAGCTTCAGGGGCTGACCACGTTCCAGAGAAGTTCCCGGAGCCCAGCTCATCCCGGTATGAATCAGAAGGGGAATCTTAAGCCCGGCAGCGGCTTCGTAGACGGCGAATGCTTTTGTGTCATCGGCTTGGAATTCCTGAAGCGCGGGATCAAGTTTCAAGCCTTTCAATCCGGCGGCGCGAATCGAGCGCTCAAGCTCCCGAACCGCGCCCGCCTTGAGCGGATCGACGCTGGCGAAGCCGATAAAGCGCGTGCTCTGCGAACACAGTTCAGCCACCTGCTCATTCGAGCTGACGGAATCCCCGCGGGCGCGGGCGCAATCAATTGGCAAAAGCACGGCCTGTTCAATTCCGGCGACATCCATCTGCAGAAAGAAAGTCTCCAGCGGCTGGAAGTTGTTGCCAATTTGAAAGACTTCGCGCGCCATTCGCTGATAATTGGGATACCTTTTGGCAAGCTCCTGAATGAGGACGGGATGGGTGTGAAAGTCGATCATCGTGTAACTCCGGAATGCCAATGCCGGTTGAGGAAATCCTCCAGATGCTTGGGGTCGCGGAATGCCTCGGTTCCGCCCGGCCGGGTCGCAGAGAAGGCGCCCGTCAGATTTGCGTACTCCAGGCAACGGGCAGGGTCAGCCCCTTGGACAAATTGGTGAATAAAGCCAGCGTCGAAACTGTCTCCAGCGCCCACCGAGTCAGCGACGGTGACGGGCAATGCGGGGCATTCGAAATCTTTGCCCTGGTAATAGAGACATCCACCGTTTGCGCCGAGTTTGACGGCAAGCAGAGAGACTGACTTGCAGAGAAGATCAACTCCGGACTTAAGATCAGGCCTTCCGGTTACCTTTTTCAGCTCGCGCTCGTTCAAAAAGAGAATATCAACATAACGCAGAGCTTCTTCGAGACCTGAGTCCCACCGGTCCTCCGGATCGTCGTTGATGTCCAATGAAGTGCTGAGGCCCGCATTCTTCATGGCCGCGAACAGATCAACAATGCGGGGCAGCAGGGCGCGGTGCAGGAAAAACGAGGAGAGATGGAAATGCCGGGCATCTTTCAAATATTCGAGATCCAAATCTTCGAAGCCCATCTCGAACATAGTCCCCGGATAGGTCAATATATTCCGGAAACTCCAGTGGGGCAGGATCACGGTGAGTCCCGTTGATGTTGATCCATCGACCTTCCTGACTCTTGAAACATCAACTCCGCTTTCCGCAAGCCGGTCAAGACTGATCCGTCCCAGCGGATCCGTCCCGATTCGTGAAATGAATCCCACCCGGCTGCCCAGCTTGGCAAGATTATGCGCAAAGATCGCCGACGAGCTGCCCAACGTGAGCGTCAGGCCAGTCGCAAGAAGTTCGCGCTCCGGCGGTAGTTCCGGGGGAAGGCCGTAAAGGATCAGATCCAGATTGAGTTCGCCAACGACCGTGACATCAAAACGCTTCATGCTGGGCAAGAGGCACTAACTCCGATCATTCAGAATGACCACCCGGCTCAAGTGGCGTGGCCGGTCCGGGTCCGCTCCTTTTTTCAACCCGGTGTAGAGTCCAACCAGTTGGGCCGGAAGGATGTGAGCTACCAGACGGGAGTATTCATGGCCTGTCAGTCGCAGCTCGAAAAGCAAGTCCGCAGCTTGCCGGGTTCTTTCATCTGCCTCATTGGCGACAACCAGGGTGGCGCCACCCAGAGCCTTGACTTCTTCCAAGACTTCACGTTCGGCCTCAAGCCCGGCTTCCGACAATAAAAACATGATCAGCGTCTCAGGTCCAACAATGGATTTGGGGCCGTGGCGGAACTCCAAGGTATGGAAACTCTGGGCGTAAGAGCAAGACATTTCCATGACCTTAAGTGCTCCTTCGCACGCCAAACCATAGTAGGGGCCTTGTCCCAACCAGACATAGTCCGCAAAATCACGGGAATCGACAAACAACTGTACGGCTGGGACCATCTCGTCCAGGACAGGCTGAACAGATCCCGGCATGGCATCCAGCGAATCCAGGAACTCAGTGTTGTTTGCGAATTTCGCGGCCAGGAATTGAATGCCCAGAAGCATGGAGCTGAACGACCGTGTCATGACGGTGCTCTTTTCATCCGCGTGGGAGAGGCAAACGGTAGCAGACGCCATCTCTTCCAACGGCTGACCCGGAGCGCAGGTAATGGCGATTCTCGGAACGCCTCTTGCTCGCAAATATTCTGCGGCCTGCAGGACTTCTGAGGTGTGGCCAGATCTTGAGATCAAGACCGGCTGCAGGTTAGAGTGCTCATCAAGAATCAGGCTGGAGAAAAGAAGCAATTCCGAAGCAGGAATAGCCTGGGCGGACAGCCCGGTTAACTCCCTCCAACTGGCCGCGGCCACCAAAGAGAGGTAGTAACTGGACCCGCACCCGATGAATAGCCAGCCGCGCCGATGCGAAAATTCCCGAAGAATCCGCTCAATCTGACCGTCTTCCCTAAGCCCCCGAAGACATTCAGCCCAACAGCGGGGTTCGGAGTGGATCTCGGTCGCGGTGTGGAATCCTTGATTGCGGTTCGTACTGGACATAGACAGTTTTATCTCCACCAGCAGCAGAAGTGGGCGAAACGGGTTGATCTCGCGGGGCGCATGTTTCCAGATAAGTATTTGGTATCAAGGAGCAAGTCCCATGCGTTCGTCCTGGCTTATCAAACCACCATGGCTTCGATGCCGGCCTCTTGCAGGCTGGTGAGATCCGACTTTGAAATGCCGCGGTCTGTAATGACCTCATGGACCGCGGAAGGCGGCGCGATCAGCGACAGGCTGCGGGAGCCGAATTTGCTCGAATCGCAGACCACGACCGTCCGGCGCGCGATCTTCATCATCACCCGGTTGACTTTGGCTTCCAGCAGATTCGGCGTCGTCAGGCCAAAGTGAACGTCAAATCCGTCAACGCCGAGGAATAGGACGTCCGCGCTCAACCGGCGCAGCGTGTCTTCCGCCAGCGGACCGACCAGGGAGAAGGAGTTCTCCCGCAGGTTCCCACCCGTGAGGATCACCTCGATCGAAGTTCCCGCCAACTCTGCGGCGATGTTGACGGCGTTGGTGATGATGGTCAGTTGTTGAAAGCTGCGCAGCGC
>JBOGKI010000462.1:0-4166 GCA_050745605.1 Terriglobia bacterium
GGGCAGGCGCAGTGCGGGTAGAATCAAAGATGGTGATGGTCGCGGTGGCAGCGCCGCTGGCATTGAACCGTACCGGAGCATGATAGTTCACGCCCTGGTAAGGAGCCTGAAGCAGATAAAAAGCGCGGGAGTCGAGGCCGGGCAGTGCGAAGGAAAAGTGACCGAAGGGATCCGTTTTGGTGGAGCCCACCATTTGCATTCCGCCTCGCGGCAGCAGGAGTTCCACTGTCTGGTTGGCGGCGGGCTGGTTGTGAGTGCCATTGACGGCCTGGCCTTCAATGGTGATCGCCGCCGACAGAAGGACGGGCGCCAAAAACACCAGGATTGAGGCCAGGAGGAGGCCCCGCAAAAAGCGCATTTGGACGATGGAGTTCAAAGGAGTTCTGTGAGCCAAAAGCCAATCGGTTGCTCCAGCCGGACGTTCGGTCTTCTTGTTGACGATGGCCGTTTGACAGCTCGCGTCCTGATCACTTCGTTCTGGGCTTTGCGACCGGCGCCCCACATTCGCCGCAGAACTTCACGGGCACGGGATTCTGAAAGCCGCAAGCCGGGCAGATGTAAGCCTCAGCAATCTGGTCCTTGCGGCGCGCGCGGCGGGTGGCCACCTCGCGCTCAATCAGGGCATCCTCGGCGGTTCCCTGTTCCAGTTCCTTCGAGGCCAGCATCAACCTTGCCGCTTCCGTTTTATAACTTTCGCGCAAGGTTTCATAATCGGCGGGCGCAATCTTCCTGGCCCGGAACTCAAACTCCAGGTCTTGAAGGTTTTCATAGAGCACCATGCGGCGACGCTTAAGGTCGATGGACGGGGTCACATCAACCGGCAGACTCTCCTGGCCTTCCTTCTCGTTGGACAGCAAAGGATAGGCCACGAAAACGGCGAGTGCCGCGGCAATCGCCAGCGCAATTCCGAGCAGCATAATTACCTTCCCGTGACCGCAGGTTGCGGGCAGACTTGGCCCTGCCGAAAGCGTCAATGCGTGAGCTTCTTCATTTCCTCTTCAACGGCAATCATCAACTTTGGATCAATTTCGGACTCGTCTGGCAGATCACCACCCGGCTGGGGACGTTGCCTCCATCGCTTGACGATCACGAGCACCAAAATGAGCCCCACGATCAAGCCAATGCCCGGCAGAATCCAGACCGCTATATCGAAGCCTTGGGCCGGCGGCGATGCCAGCACCTGCACACCGTAAGCCGCCACGAGATCCTTCAGGATGGCCTTCTCAGATTTACCGGCGCCAATGTCCCTGCGAATCAGCGCTTCCATCTCCGCACGGCTCGCGCATTCGGAAGGCAGGTGCGGGCAGTGGTTCAGAGTGGTAACGCAGCCGCAGAGGCAGTAGACCTTGTTGCCCACGGACTCCAGCGTGGGTTTCGGCTCCGCCGCCGCGAAGGCCATCGCGCCCGCGCACAGCGAGCCTAGGGCCAGCCAAATCGCCAGTTTACAGCGCATCACGCAACTCGAGAGCCGCCGATTGGGCCTTTCGCAGCTCCGCCATCTCGCGTTCAACGCGGCTCGGGATGAGCGCCAGAAGTGATCCCAGGAAAATCACTATTCCTCCCAACCACACCCATGTCACCAGCGGATTGATAAACACCTCAATCACCGCCTTGCCGCTTGCCGGGTCCTGGCCTGCCAGCACCACGTAAAGATCCTGAGACAGGGTACGCCGGATGGCCACGTGGCTGATCGGCTGCTGGCTGGCCTTGTAAAACCGGCGTTCGGGGGTGAGCGTGGCGTATGCGTCGCCATTCTTGATGATCGTCATATCGGCTTCCTGATAGGTGTAATTGGGCGTGTCCCCGCCGGTGAGCATATTGCAGCGCAACAGGTAAGGTCCGGCGCGGAGGAGATCGCCATCACCCATCAGAGACTTGACGTGGGTCTGGAAGGCCAAGCCCGCCCAACCGACGAAGAGCATCACCACGCCGAGGTGGATCACGTATCCACCGTAGCGCCGGGTGTTGCGCATGGTCAGCCGATAGAGGGCGGGGAAGAAATTCTCTCCGCTGGTATGCTGCCGGGTCCTTGCGCCCTTATAAAATTCGCCCAGCACACAGGCCGCCACAAAGGTAGCCAGGAACAAGCTCATCCAGGCATAAAGATGATGCATTCCCGCGAAGAAGAGAACCGCGCCCGTCACCACCGCAATCGCCAACGGGACTGTGAAGTTGCGTTTGAGGCTTTCAAAGGACGTCTTGCGCCAGGCCAGAAGCGGTCCAACTCCGGTCAGGAAAAGCAACAGCAGGCCCATGGGGATGACGACCTTATCGAAGTAAGGCGGCCCCACGGTAATGGTGCGTCCCTCCACAGCCTTCGATAGGATCGGAAAAATCGTACCCCACAGCACCGCAAAAACCGCGGCCAGCAAAATCCAGTTATTGAAGAGGAATCCGCTCTCGCGCGAGATGATCGAATCCAGGCGATTTTCGCTCTTCAAATATTCCAGGCGCAGGAAGAGCAGCGTCAGGGAGACAACCAGGATGAGGGCGAGAAAGACGGAGAAGTACGGGCCAATGTCCGACTGCGCGAAGGCGTGAACCGACTGCACGATGCCGCTGCGGGTGAGGAAGGTGCCGAGGATGCTGAGGAAAAACGCGGTGATGACCAGCACCACGTTCCACACTTTCAACATGCCGCGCTTTTCCTGCACCATCACCGAATGCAGGAAAGCCGTCGCGGCGAGCCAGGGAAGCAGCGAGGCGTTTTCCACCGGGTCCCATCCCCAGTAGCCGCCCCAGCCGAGTACGTCGTAAGCCCAGTGGCCGCCCAGCAGGATGCCAAAACCCAGGAACATCCACGGGACCATCATCCAGCGCCGCGTGGCGCGGATCCAGTTATCGCCTAGTTGCTTGGTGACCAACGCCGACATCCCGAAGGCAAACGGCACCGCCATGCCGACGTAGCCCAGATAGAGCATGGGGGGGTGGATCACCATCGACGGGTATTGCAGCGCGGGGTTCAGGCCGTTGCCATCCGGAGCCGTGAAGGGGATCAGCTTGCCGGCCTCGGCGAGCGAAAGCTGGTTGAAAGGATTGGCCACAAAGGTGGTGAGGCCCGTGAAGAACACGCCCACGCCCATGATGAAGGAAACCACCCAGGGCATGAGCTGGCGGTTCTTCTTGCGGTTCAGGAAGACGGCCAGCCCGCCATAGATGGAAAGCAGCCAGGTCCAGAAGAGCAGCGAGCCTTGCTGTCCGGACCACAGGACCGGAATCTTGTAGTAGATGGGGAGGTCGCGATTGGAATGCTCGGCGACGTAGGCGGCGTGGAAATTGTTGGTGAGGATCAGGTACTCAAGCGCGATCACGGACAGCGTGATCATTACGAAAAAGCCAAGTGTCGCCCGCTCCGCGCTGCGCGTGATGCGCAAGCTCCGCGACTTGCCGCCGGTAACTCCGGCAATCACCGCGTAGACTCCAAAAGCCAGCGCGGCAATCAATCCAACGCTTCCGACTTGATCCACCATGGGGGATTCCTGCGGCCAGTCCCGATCAGGGTAAAACGGTTACAGGCCTTTGATGGGCACTTTTATGGGCTCGGTGGCGGCGCGGCTTGCCGATTTCGGTCCGGGCGGCGCTGCCTGGTATTTGGATGCGCATTTGGCCTGAACTTCACTGGCACGGAACATGCCGTCTGCGGAATAACTTCCTTCCACAATAGCCTGTGAACCATCCTTAAAGGTATCGGGCAAGGTGTCCGATCCCACGTAAACCACCGGCAGGGTCTCCGCGCCCTGTGCCAACTTGAACTTCAATGTACCGCCTTGCCGCTCGACCGATCCGGGCGTCACCGTTCCACCCACTCGCACGCGCTGATGCGCGGACTTGCCCGTCAAGATTTCATTCACGGTGACGTAATACACTTCGTCCTGCTGAAACCCTGAGATAGCTTCGTAGGCGGCCACCGCCAGCACGATGGCGATTCCAATTCCGAACTTCAGTACTCTCTTGTTCATGATTTCTCAACCCTGGTCTTCAGCTTATCCCGAAGGCCCCGGTTCCGTCTGTGACGCCAGTCACGTTGCGCTGAAAATCCTGCCGCGCTGCGCTCCCTGTAAAGCAAGATTTTGTCACTCGGAGGGAACGCACGTCAATTGAATTCGCAGCGCAGTGGTGACTCAGAAGGTGTGAGCAAATTTGGCTGTAGCGGCGGTCTATGACCG
>JBOGKI010000463.1:0-4144 GCA_050745605.1 Terriglobia bacterium
CAAATAGGCGGTAAATTCTTATACGCCAGACTGGTTGGCCATTAATTCCTCCGAAGATTGGAAGTTTGTGTCCTCTCGCGCCCCCTCAGGCGGGTTTCTCATTAAACCATCGGTTTGGGATTTCTCCAATACTTTCGCTCCACGGATCGGTGATTTTATGCCGCCGATTGCAACGCCAACGGTCCGCGCATCGGCCCAAGTGAGCCACCAGCAGCACATGGATAGAGTGGAATGCCGCGCTATTCCTCTTTATGTTAATGGTCTGGATGTTAACTGACGTTATAAACCTGGAAAGAGAATACCATTTTTCTCTAATCTTTTCTTTAATGTGGGTACATAATGACCTATATTTTCAGTTCAAATTACCTGGAAGTTGTGCAACAGGCAGCCTTCCGACACGGCTTAATCCCGCCGCGGAAGGTAACCCGAGACTCGTAATTTCCGATGATTTGCAGGACTTTTGCAACATGTTCATGCGTGGTCCGCGCCAGGCTTCCCATAGCGTCTCAGGCAAAGGTTGAGGTTTGGCAGAACATGTGCTAACTACAAACCATGTCAGAGAGTAATTGACCTGCAGGGGCAGCATCAAAACGCATTGCAGTATTTTGCGAAGGCGGTGATGAACATTGATCGCCTGTGAGCCGGGCGAGTGCTGCCCGCGATTTAATTTAATCAAGTTTATGCAGTGAGAGAGCCGAGTCCCCTACCTAAAAACTTTACTGGAGGTAGAGCCTAGTTAGGGCCGTGCGATGACCTCGCTGCACCAGTTTGTTGTTACGGCAGTCGCCGGGCTGGGATCGGAATTCCCAGTCCGCAGCAAGCCATCACGCTGAATGCTCTTCCCGACGCTGGCTGGGTTTGTCATTCGGATCACGCCGGATACTCTTCTGGCCGGCGTACGCCATCGGGAGCCGGCCTCCCCAACTTGGCCGCTGCAAAATCATCTTAGCCCGGCCATCGCCCATTGTTCCTGAACCCTCCAGAACCCCGATCAACACCCTGCGTTCTGCGTATCCGCGCCATCAACGGAAAGTCCAGAAGAACGCGCAGCCCGGAAAGCACTGACGGCGGGCGCCACCCATTTTTGGCATGGAAGGAGCCAATTGCAGGATAATACTTTACTCTGATTCCGACGAAACGGACGCCCGGCAACGCCGGTCTGCGTTTCGCCTATCACTCAATTCTCTTCAGGAGCGGCGAATGAAACACCGGCGATTCGGAAGCACCGGCTGGACCGTGAGCGAGATGGGTTACGGCATGTGGGGAATGGCAGGCTGGACGGGATCCGACGATCAAGAGTCTCTCCAATCGCTCCAGAAGGCCGTGGACCTGGGCTGCAATTTTTTCGATACAGCGTGGGCCTACGGCGAAGGGCATAGTGAAGAATTGCTGGGAAGACTAGTGCGAGCGAATCCCGGCAAACGTTTGTACGCTGCAACCAAAATTCCACCCAAAAACCTGCAGTGGCCCAGCCGCTCCGAGTACAGTCTGGACGACTGCTTTCCTCCCGAGCACATCGAGGATTATGTTCGGCGCAGCCTTGCCAATCTCGGAGTAAGGACGATCGACTTGATCCAATTCCACACGTGGCAGGACGAGTGGCTGGAGGATGATCGTTGGGCGCGCAAGCTCAGCCAACTCAAGAACGCGGGAGCGATCCGCGCCGCGGGCATCAGCATCAATCGGTGGGAGCCGTGGAACGGCGTGAAGGCGGTGCGCTCCGGGCTGATTGACGCGGTGCAGGTGATCTACAACATTTTCGATCAGAATCCTGAAGACGAACTCTTCCCCGCCTGCCGCGAAATGGACGTGGCGGTGATTGCGCGTGTCCCGTTTGACGAAGGTTCATTGACCGGCGCCCTGACCCGCGACAGCAAGTGGCCGAAAGGCGATTGGCGTAATACCTACTTTGTTCCCGAGAACCTGAACGCCACCGTTGACCGGGTTGAGGCGTTGAAGCCTCTGGTTCCTGCCGGAATGACCCTGGCGGAAATGGCGCTGCGCTTCACTCTGATGAATCCCACGGTCGCCACCATCATCCCCGGCATGCGCAAGCTGCGCCACGTGGAGTCCAATCTGGCTGCCAGCGACGCCGGACCGCTCTCCACGGCGCTCTATGCTGAACTTCGCCACCACCGCTGGGACCGCAAGCCCACCCCATGGTCGCAGTAGGCCAGACGGCAGGCTACTCGTGGAAATTAAACATCCTCGTGACGACCTTTGTTGTAGCGCCGGTGTCCTCACCAGCAAACACGCCTGTCGCCGACAACGCTCATGCCGGGGTTGGCGGTCCGTCAGAACCCAGCTTCTAGCGAACCACCTGCGCCACCGGAGCCAGACGGTTTTCGTAAAGCGGAAACTGCGCAGCCAGAGATTCGACTTCGCCCCGAATCCGGCTGAGAACCTTCGCGTCGCTGAGGTTGTTCAGGACCTCCGCGATCCAATTCCCGATCTGCCTCATCTCCGGCTCTTTCATGCCGCGAGTTGTGACGGCGGGAGTACCAACACGGATTCCGCTTGCCACCATGGGCGGGTTCACATCAAAGGGAATGGCATTTTTGTTGACCGTGATGCCCGCCTGCTCCAGGCTCTCCTGCGCCTGCCTGCCGGTTACTTTGCGGGAAAAAACGTCCACCAACATCAGGTGGGTGTCCGTTCCGCCGGAGACGATGCGGAATCCGGCTTGGGCCAGTGTCTCCGCCAGGACCCGGGCATTAGCTAGAATCTGTTTCTGATAGGCGCGGAATTCCGGTTGCAACGCTTCATGGAAACAAACCGCCTTCGCCGCAATCACGTGCATCAGCGGCCCGCCCTGAATACCGGGAAAAGTCGTCTTGTCCAGGTCCTTGGCGAACTGGGCTTTGCAGAGGACCATGCCTCCTCGCGGCCCGCGCAGCGTCTTATGAGTGGTGGTGGTGACGAAATCGGCGCGAGGCACCGGACTCGGGTGGACACCGGCCGCCACCAACCCCGCGATGTGCGCCATGTCCACCATGAAAACAGCGTCCACTTTCTTGGCGATGGCGGCAAACCGCTCAAAATCCAAAGTTCGCGGATAGGCGCTGGCACCGGCCAAGACCAAGCGCGGCTTATGTTCCAGGGCCAATCGCTCCACCTCGTCGTAGTCAATCGTCTCCGTGTCTTTGCGCACGCCGTAGGAAACAATCTTGTACATCTTTCCTGAAAAGTTCAGCGGATGGCCGTGGGTGAGGTGGCCGCCGTGAGCCAGGCTCATGCCGAGCATCGTGTCGCCCGGCTTCAAGACCGTCATATATACCGATTGGTTGGCCTGACTTCCCGAATGCGCCTGAACGTTGGCGTGATCAGCGTTGAAGAGCACCTTCGCCCGTTCGATGGCCAACGTCTCGGCCACGTCCACAAACTCGCAGCCGCCGTAATAGCGTTTGCCTGGCAAGCCCTCCGCGTACTTGTTGGTCATTACCGAGCCGGCCGCCTGAAGCACCGCTTCACTCACGAAGTTTTCCGACGCGATCAACTCCAATGTTCTGGCTTGGCGCTCAACCTCATGGTCAATGGCGCGAGCGATCTCCGGATCTACCTCTTCGAGCGGCCTCAAACGCGGCGGCAAAGTTGACGACATGTGGCTCTCTCCTTAGCCTTCCAACCGATGCATGGTGGGCAATCATGCGGCTGCCGATGTTCGAAACCTCATTCTATCGGACCGCGGCGGCGGGGCGCAATGAAATCACGCTACCAACAGTGGGTCAGTTCGGCGCCGTAGCGGCGAGTTGACGTCGTCAAATGGCGGCATCCAGCCGTCTGTACATCAAACTGACTCACTACCAAGGAAACCGACTGAGCAAATCCACTTCCATGATGCCAGTCCCCAGTCTGGATCCGAAAAGGACGCTTTCTAGTGCGCCTGGACTGGCTGATAAAAAATGACATTTCTGTACGGCGGCGGAGTGGTAACATGCGGCGATGACGAAACGAGTGTGGCAGTTCAATCCGAACCACGGCGGAAAGAAAGTCCCGCCCCTGCTCCAGGACCAGACGCGCCGGCGCATCCTGCAGCACGCTGCAAAAATCGGTTCCTCTCCCAAAAGTGTAATCGCAGTCTATTGTGGTCACTTTCATAGGGTTACACGTTGGGGCCGAAAAAGGCCGGAGCCTTTGGCCTCGC
>JBOGKI010000464.1:0-4140 GCA_050745605.1 Terriglobia bacterium
ATTCTGCCGATTCCCATGGCGCGCCGGTGGCCACGCGCATTCGTAAGGGGCCGATGACGCTGCAGGTGCTCCACCAGCACTATTTGAATTTCAAATAGGAATCCGGCGCGGGGGAGGCAGGTCGCGCAGACCTCTGCTCTTGAGGTCTGCGGCTTCTGCGCTAGACTCGCGGCAAAAGCCCGTGGTGAGGTAGAACACTTCCCATCACCATCACCTAAGAGCGACCGAGTTTGAACAGCGAAACCCCTCGCTACCTACTTAACTCACTCAGAGATCGGAGTTGAATCATGGGCCAATGGGACCGCCGACGCTCCGCCTGGCTATTATTCTTCCTGCTGTTCGCTGCGTTGACGTGCGCCACTCCGGCCCGGCCCCAAACTTCGCCCAGCCAGGCCGCCGCGATGAATTCCCTTTTTGCCGTTCATCACTTTGATCAGGTTGCAATCTCGCCCGACGGTCGCTGGTTGTCCTGGATCGAGTCCCGGCCAGAGAGTCCGCACAAGAAATCCATCTTCGTGAAGAATCTCCAGGCCAGCAGTTCGCCGCCTCGCCTGATTTCACCCGACCACGGGTCACGAGGCTCCGACGCCCAGGATCTTGCTTGGTCTCCCGATAGCAAGCGCCTGGTTTTTCTTTCAGACGCCCATGGCCCCGGGCAGTTCGAGCTCTACGTGACGAGTCCGGAGGGCAGTTCCACTCGCCAGGTGACGCACCTTACCGGCGCGCTGTCGAGCCCCCAATGGTCACCAGACGGAAGCACCATCGGCCTGCTGTTCATTGAGAATGCTCCCCGCGTCCCCGGACCGCTTCAGCCGATGACGCCTCCTTCCGGAGTGGTCGAGGCGCACGTCTACGAGCAGCGACTCACCACCGTCGATGTGAAGACCGGACAAGAGCGGCAGATATCTCCGGGTGATCTCTACGTCTATGAGTTTGACTGGTCACCGGATGGCAAGCAGGTGGCCGCAGTCGGCGCCTATGGCTCCGGGGACAACAACTGGTGGGTGGCCCAGCTTTACTTGATTTCAGTCGAGTCCGGGGCAGCCCGTTCGATCTATAAGCCGCCTTCGCAAATTGCGCAGCCTCGCTGGTCGCCGGATGGAAAGAGCATCGCGCTGATCGGCGGACTGATGAGCGACCAAGGCGCAGACGGAGGCGACATCTATCTGGTCCCGTCCACCGGCGGCGAAGCCCGTGATGTTACTCCCGGCATCCAGGCCTCGCCAAGCTGGATTGGGTGGGACCGGTCATCCGGCCAATTGCTGTTCGCGGAGAACGTTGACGGTGAAAGTGGAATCGCGACGCTTGCCCAGGGAGGAACCGTAACCACTTTGTGGCAAGGCCCGGTGGTGATCACCCAGGGCGGGTGGCTCACCAGCTTTTCCGTAGCTCGCAATGGCAAGACTTTCGCGGTGATTCAGGAATCCTTCGAGCAGCCGCCCGAAGTGTGGGCCGGACCGACGGGGAAGTGGGCCAAGGTCACCCACTCGAACCGGGACATCCACCGGGCCTGGGGCAAAGCCCAAAGCGTCCATTGGACGAGTGATGGATTTCGAGTTCAAGGCTGGCTGCTCTATCCCAGAGACTATGATCCCGCCAAACACTACCCGATGATCGTGAGCGTCCATGGCGGGCCCAGCTCCTCCAACCGCCCGTCGTGGCCCTCGCCCTTTTACAACACTTCCTTGCTTTCCAATCAGGGTTATTTTGTTTTCTACCCGAATCCCCGCGGCAGCTTTGGAGAAGGAGAACGTTTCAGCTCCGCCAATGTGAAGGATTTTGGCTATGGAGACTTGCGGGACATCCTACGCGGAATTGACGCCGTGGAGAAGAAGCTGCCGGTGGACGATCACCGGCTGGGAATTACCGGATGGAGTTATGGAGGATACATGACGATGTGGACGGTGACGCAGACCCACCGCTTCAGCGCCGCCGTGGCGGGCGCGGGCATCGCCGACTGGCGGAGCTATTACGGAGAGAACGATATCGATCAGTGGATGATTCCCTTTTTCGGCGCTTCAGTTTACGACGACCCGGCGGTTTACGCCCGCAGCTCTCCCATCAACCACATCAAGAATGTCCGGACGCCAACCCTGGTGCTGGTGGGCGACCGCGACGGCGAGTGCCCTGCCCCGCAGTCCTTTGAGTTCTGGCACGCGCTGAAAGCCTTGGGGGTGACAACCCAGTTGGTGGTTTATCCCGATGAAGGGCACGATATTTCTCAGCCCGCGCACCGGCGCGACATCATCCAGCGCCAATTAAGTTGGTTTGACCAATACCTGAAGCCAGCGCCGTAAGATCCACTGACAAGTGGCGAGCTACAAGCAGACAAAGCTGTCAGCGATCAGCTTTCAGCAAAAGCCCTGTCGGTTCCGGTGCTTTCTCTGAAACGCATGCTGATCGCTGCAAGCTTGTTCTCGTCACTTGCCACTGGTCATCTCTGGTCTCTCGTCACTGTTCTTACTAATGCGTGGCCGAGGGATTGACCAGCGCCGCCTTGTAGTCCTCGACGTTTGAATAATTGACCACGGCGGTCCCGGTATCAATGATGGAAGGGAGCGGCGAGGTGGGCGCCGTCTTCCAGTCTTTGAATTCGTGGACGATGTTGTGGTGAAGGTCGTCCAACAGCTTCAAGCCGTAGTAGGCCATCGTGTACGGCTTCTGCCCCACCGTTGCGGCGATGGCACCTTTGGAAATCCAGTCCAAAGTCTCCGGGTTGGCATCCATGGCGACGACGGGAATCTTGCCCTCCATCTCCAGGTGCACCAAAGCCGACGCTGCGCCCGGACCTCCCGACGCCTCCAGACACAGGATGGCATCCGGCCTGGAGTCGGATTGCATCAAACTCGTGACTTCCTCCGCTGCCGTCTCAGTGCTGCCTTGATCGTTAAGAACCTTGGTGACCTCAATATAGGGATATTTCTTCAACGCGTCCTCTACGCCGCGCAGTCTCTCTTCCAGATTGAACTGGCCCGGAATGGTGATGATGCCGAGGTGTCCATGCTCTTGCATGACCTTGGCAATGGTCTCTCCACTGGTGAGTCCCGCTTTATAGTTGTTGGTTCCGATAAAGAGGATGCGGCTGGAATCCGGCGCATCGGAGTCAATGCAGATGACGGGGATGCCCGACTTCCGGGCGGAGCCAATGGCGGCGCGGAATACATCGGGGCGCGCCGGTGACACAAGGATGCCGGTGGGGTTGGTCGCCACGACGTCCTCGAAGCTCTTGAGCTCGGCCTGCGGGTCATAAGTTGAGGCGCCGGTGAATTCCGCCTTTACGCCCAGGGCGTGAGCCGCGTCCATCAGCCCGGCCTTGGCCTCTTGCCAATACGGCAGGTTCATGTTGGCGCACACCAGGACGTAACGCTCATTCTTCTGGTGAAACGACGGAGCGCATGACGCCAGGAAAACGACAAGGAGAACAACCGGAAGATACGAACGCATCCGAAAGCTTCGCATAGGGTTTCTCCCTTCTTCAATAATCAGGACCTCTCTCCGATCGTTGGCCCACATGCCAAAGGTCGGGCCACTGTCCAAGTGTCACGGATGGCCCACCCGTCCTTTGGCGGGAATCATCACCAGCGCGATCTTACTTTTCCGGGCCAGGGCATTCAGCGCCGCCATATCCTTCGTCTGAATATCCTTCCACGTTGTGAGCTGCACATCAAGCTGTTGGCGGAGCAACTGGTAAACCGTATAGGACTGCACGGTGGGCGCCGTGTCCGCGCTATCCACGGCGCTAAGTAATGATCCGAGTTTGCCCGAGATCATGATCGGGAAGTTCAGATTGTCCTCGGAACTCTGGGTCTTCACCTGAATCAGCGATTCTTCCACCGGCTTCATCTTCTTGTTGAGGGCGTCCGCCGCGGCTAGCAGTTCTTTCGCTTGAGCGTTGCCATCCAGCCGTTGGTGCAACCCCTGAATCTGGGCGCGCAGGGCGCGGATATCGTTTACGGCATCGTGGGCTTGCGTGATGCTGTCCCGAATTTTGATGGCGAGCTTCAAGTGCTTTTCCAAATCCGCTGGCGAGGTCTTGACGCGCGGATCGAGCTTCACCACCAGCGGTTCTGTAAGCGTCTTTCCGCCGGTGGTCAGCTTCACCTGGTAAGCGCCGGGTAGGACCAGCGGGCCACTTCGCCC
>JBOGKI010000465.1:0-4138 GCA_050745605.1 Terriglobia bacterium
CGTCAGAGTTATGGTGGCTGGATCGCTGCCTGACAAGGCCACGGCGTGGGGTGGGGGCAATTCGGCGGCGTCACGCAACTGTTGCTGCTGCTGGCGCGACGGGAAGTTCGGCCGGCCCAGGGATTCCCATGTGGCGAGCGGAGAGCCGTGATCCGCATCCACTACCTGGAGAGTAGCCGCGCTCTGGCCGTGGAGGCCGAGAATCGACAAGGTGATCTGTTGGGAAGGGCCAGCTTTCTCCGGCGGCGAGTAATTCCACACGGCAATGGCCAAGGACCCGTCCGCGCGCCGGGTGACGAGCGCAGAGCCGGAATTCACCGCGAGCCGCTCGTTGCCGAGCTGGTGCAGCAGCTTGAAATCGTTGAAAGCCGCTTTCGGGATGTTGCCGGCGGCAATCAAACCGTAGCCGCCGTAGAACGGACGTTTCACAATGCCCTGTTCCTCAAATACGTCGGAGAACGCCCAATAGCTGAGAATGTTCACCAACCCATCGCATTGCGCAATGGTGTGAGCCAGCCACGGACCCATGAACGGAGAATCGGTGATCTGAACGTCGTTCAGATAGGTGGCGTTGTATTCGGAGAAGATGATGGGCAGATCGGGCCTTGCTGAAGCTTTCACCTGGTCGTGGACTTTCTGGACGGCCCGGTACACCATCTGATCACGCGGGATGACTTGGTGCGTGCCGAACACGTCCTCCGCGCTATCGTTAGCGTAAACGTGAGTGGAGACAAAATCCACGGGCACATTGGCCTCCACGCAATGCTTGATGAAACGGTCTACCCACGCTGCCTGCGCCGTGGCTGGACCTCCCACGCGCAATCGCGGGCTTACGCTCTTGACGGCGCGAGCTGTGACGTCATAGAGATGGTAATAAGTCGATTCCTTCGGTTCACCTGACCAGAAATCAATATTCGGCTCATTCCAGACTTCGAAGTACCACTGCGAGACTTCATCAATCCCGTAGCGATCCACCAGATGGCGGACAAAAGCCTGAACCAAGTCGGACCAGCGATTCCAATCGTTAGGCGGTGAGGGGTAGGGATGATACCAGAAGGGATGAACCTTTTGACTGGCGGCGAGCTTCTTGGGCATGAAGCTGATTTCAACAAAAGGGCGCACGCCGTTCGCCAGCAGTCCATCGTAAATCTGATCGATATAGGAAAAGTTGTAAACGGGATTTCCGTTCGCATCCTCGTTATAGACACCGGTGTCGTCGTCAAAAATGCCATGAAAGCGGATGTACTCGAAATCCGTTGCGGCTTTCACGGAGCGCAGATCTTTACGGTAACTCTCGCGCAGCGATAAAGTGGCGCGTCCCGATCCAAACATGCGCTCCCAATAGTGTGGAAAAGGGTGAGCGGGCGCCTGAGCGTTGATGGAAATGGTTTCCATAACTGTCTTACCGGGTGCCGCCCGGCTCAGGCCGGCGCGTGGCGCCAAGGCCATTAAGCAGGCGGCCAGCGTCAGAATCGACGGCGCGGAGCGCAGCACGGGCGGTTGACTTCTGCCAGGGCGAAGTGGGCTCGAGCGCAGCATAATGAGTATGGTGGGGAATGATACCGCGATTGCAATGTTAACGGAGCAAAATTCCTCATTCCACCAGGTCGAAGAGCCGCCAGCCTCCGCTACTCATGCTTCCAGGGCTTCTTCTGGTTGGGAACGCTCAACCGGGATGGCGCGTGGAAGCCTCTCATGCAGGATGCGCTCGGTCGCGGCTACCATGGGCTCTGAATGGAACAGGGTCTGCATCACCGAGTCATTCAAGAGGTTGCACACGGCCAGCAGAATCATTCCCTGGTGATGGGCCATCCAACAGCGCACCAGCTCGTAGTCTCCCGGCTTCTCCACTCGGGAGGGGGTGAAGTCCGCCGCCTCGTAGAAGCCCAGAGGACCCTGGCAACCCATTTCCTTCATGGCGCGCAGATTCTTGAGGGTGGCGGCAGCATCGACGGCCAGAGCCAGAAACGATGAATAGGGGGAAATCACCCGGCCCTTGAACGGCCTGGGCCGCAACGCCAGAGCCGGCAAGCCGAACGCATAATACCGATAGTGACCCTCGTCGTCGGTCTCGCTACAGGCTGATTCCGACACGCCCCAGGGCAGGTGCTTCCGCTTCGATGCCTTTCGCTGGCAGGCGACCACTGAGCGCAGAGTCTGGTCCAGAACGGTGTGGGCGTAAGTCCTCATCCACAAGGCCGGCATGAGGTACTCGAAGAGCGTTCCTGACCAGGAGAATAAGACTCGCTGGCCTTGACATCGGGTGTGGGCGCGCCCCAGGTGGAACCAGCTTTCCTGGGGCAAGTCTCCTTTGGCGATAGCGATAAAGGCAGCGGTCCGGGCCTCGGAGGCCAACAGCTCGTAGCAACTCTTTTGAAGATGTTGGCTGGCGAGATCGTAGCCGATGGAGAGCACCTTCCTCTTCGGGTTATATAGAAAACCAAAATCCATTTCACGAACCAAGCCGTCCGCCTGCGCGGCGATCCCTTCCAGCTTCATGCCAAGGCTCTCCGCGTCGCGGAGTGATGCGGGGATTAACCCGCGGAGGGCTTGCGCCGCTGCCACAGTTTCCTTGGCCGCATGGCCTCTTTCGCAGATCACCTTGAGCTTGCTCACCAGCGTCCGTAAGAACCCAGGCAGTGAAGCGGGGGTGAGGTGGCTGGCATCGGCGGAAAGGCCCAGCTCCGGGCACTCCAGCAGAGGTTGATAGTTCGCCAGCAACCACGGCGCCAGCGTGGAGATCATTTCGGTCAGACTCGCCACTCTGAAGGATGTCTCTCGAACCCACCAGCGAAGATCGTTAAGCGCCGGCTCGGCAGTGTGCGAAAGCGCATCACGAAGCCGGGAGAGAATGCGTTCTAACGATGGCAGGTCCGTTGCCCACGCCGCTGTATCCTTTCTAGGCTGATCGATCCACGCCTCCAGCTTATCCTTGGCAAAAACCACGTGGGGTCCCGCGGGCGTTGCATTGGCCAGCTCGGTGACAAGTTGCAACTGGCTCTTGATTCCTTGCCACACGGTGGGTCCAAAAATTGGCCGCTCGGCCATCCGCAGGCAACCCTGTTTAAGCGTCCACAGGCAGCAAGCCAAGTTCCCGCTGTCCACGGTCGAAATGAAAAGGGGTTCGATGGGCTGAAGGGTCTGAATGTCATACCAATTTAAGAAGTGACCCCGGGACCGGGGGAGGCGAAGCGCGGTGGCCAGGCTCTGCTCGATTTCACTGACAAATTCGGCCAGGGTCAGATAGCCCAAATCCCAGGCGGCGAGCCGAGCATTGAGCAAAAGGCCCAGATTTGTGGGGGAAACACGTGGGGCAAGGGAACGCGGTTCCTCCTGAAAATTATCCGGGATCAGCCAGTTGGTTTCCGCGTTGCTAAAAGTCCGGAAGAAACGCCATGTCTCGAGCCCGGCGCGGCGCAGGAGCTCCTCATCCGCTTTGCTGATTTTGGCCTTTCCAGGACGCAAAGGCCGGCTCAGCCATTGAGAAAGAATGCCGGAAAGAGCCCATAGCGCCAGGACAGGTGACGCCACCAGCAACGCCCGGGGCCGCAGCACCGCAAGAGGCGCTGCGATCGCCAGTGAAACGAGGGGCGTCCATTTCAGATAAAAATCGACCGCCGTGGTTTTCCTGGTTTCGGTTTCCGATTCGGCCGCTGTTTCCCACTCCAGGAGCCGGCGGTGGGTTATGGTGAGGCGGACGACGGTTCTAACGATGGCGTCCAATGTCACCAGAGTCTGGTGCGCCAGGAACGCCAACAGCATAAAGACGCTCAACTGGTCGGCGACAAAGCCGTCCGCCACCTCGGCGAGATGCCCGGACAGGTTTTCCACACGAAACACCTGTACGAGCGATAACAGCAGGCGAGCGTAGGATGGAATCAGCAGGAGAACAAGCACCGCGACGGTCCAACGGGTGGCGCCGCCCGGCAGGAAAAACCAACCGGCCAGCAGCAACGCGAATGTGGCGCTTTCCACCAGGCTGCGCCGCAGGTTATCCAGAATCTTCCAGCGGGACATCGCGTTGATGGGATTCGGGCCATTCTTCCCCGAATAATCCGGGACCCGAGGAAGGAGCCATCGCATGATCTGCCAGTCTCCACGCACCCAGCGGTGTTTCCGCCGGCTATAAGCGCTGAAG
>JBOGKI010000466.1:0-2329 GCA_050745605.1 Terriglobia bacterium
GTCTGTGTAACAACTGCGGTTGTAGTGGCGGTCGGAGTCTACCCTGGAAGGGACCGTCGCTCTTTATTCTTCAATCGATTCGGCGCTCATAGAGCGCCGCTACAGCCCAAGAACCGCAGTTGTCACACAGACTCTAAAGCCGGCCTCTACCCCATGCGCCAGCCGGGATCAGCGACGAAATATTCCCTATTGCTTTCCCATACGGACTGTGCCATTCTTCGTATGCGGAGCCAATAGGAGATTGATGGGCGACAAAGCAGATGTGTGGCAAGGGACGCTGGCCTTAATGGTCCTGAAGACGCTGGAGACGCTGGGGCCGTTGCACGGTTATGGGATTGCCCGCCGCATCGAGCAGACGAGCGGGAATCTGTTGTCGGTGAACTATGGGACGCTCTATCCGGCGCTCTTGAAGCTGGAGCAGGAAGGTTACATCGCCTCGGCATGGGGCGTCTCGGACAACCATCGCAAGGCCAAATATTACAAACTCACGGCGGCGGGCCGCAAGCAATTACGGAAGGAAGCGCGGGAATGGGAGCAGGCCACTTCCATCTTGGCGCGGTTCCTGTCCCCTGGAGAAGAGTCGGCGTGACAGCTTCGATTTCAGGCTGCGCCGGGCGGCGGCTACACAGCACAGGCGGCGGTGAGGACACCGCCGCTACAGCAGCGCGGGGCGAGCGCCGAAGGCGTTGAGCAATCAAGAGCGACGGTCCCTTCCAAGGTAGACTCCGACCGCCGCTACAGAAGCAAAAAGAGAGACCTTATGAGGCAACTGCGAGCGTGGTTTTTGCGTCTGGGGGGTTTGTTCAGCAAGGACCGCTGGAACCGGGAGTTGGCGGAGGAGCTTGAAAGCCATCTGCAAATGCACATTGAAGACAACCTGCGCTCGGGCATGACGGCTGGTGAAGCGCGGCGGCAGGCGCTGATCAAGCTGGGCGGCATGGAACCCACCAAGGAGAGCTACCGCGACCGCCGGACAATTCCCGGGCTCGAAACCGTGATGCAGGACATTCGCTACGGCTTGCGGATGCTCGGCAAGAATCCCGGTTTTGCGTGTGCAGCCATCCTGACGCTGGCGTTGGGCATCGGCGCGAACAGCACGGTGTTCAGTTGGATCAACGCCACGCTGCTCAACCCCATCCCCGGGCTATTGCATGGCAGCCAGGTGGTAGCCGTGGACCGCGGCCGCGCCGGTTCCATGGCCTATCCCGACTTCTTGGATCTCCGCGAGCGCAGCCACAGTTTTAGCGGCTTGACCGGGTTCGCGCTTTGGCCCATGAGTTTGACAGGGAATGGCAAGCCCCAGCAGATCTGGGGGACGCTCGTAACGGCCAACTACTTCGACGTGCTAGGCGTGAAGCCGATCCTGGGACGCGGTTTCCTGCCCTCGGAAGGCAAGACGCGGGACGGGGCTCCGGTAGCGATTATCAGTTACCGCCTCTGGCAAACCCGCTACGGGGGCGATCCGTCCATCGTGGGCCGGACCCTCCACGTCGATACACATCCCTTCACGGTGGTGGGGGTAGCGCCGCGCGCGTTTCAGGGCAGCTATACGGGGCTGCGCACGGAACTTTGGGCGCCGGTGATGATGGCGCCGCAACTGATGCTGCAGTTGATCCCCGGAGATGACTACCTCACGACGCGGACCGACACGTGGCTGGATGTGCTCGGCCGGCTGCGGCCCGGAGCAGACCGCGAACAAGCGCAAGCGGAGTTGACCACGCTGTTCCAACAAATCGCGCGGCAGTTTCCGGATTCCCACAAGGGGGTAAACCGGATCAGCGTCTACCCGCTGTGGCGGTCGCCGAACGGCGTCAACAGAGTATTGTCCACCCTTCTCCCGATGCTGCTGGGCCTTGCCGGAGTAGTCTTGCTGCTGGCCTGCGCCAACATCGCCAACCTGCTCCTGGTGCGCGGTGTTTCACGGCAACGGGAGCTGGCCATCCGGCTCTCGCTTGGCGCCAGCCGCCGGCGGCTGGTGCGCCAGCTTCTGATGGAGAGTTTCATCCTGTCGCTGGCTGGCGGGGGCCTGGCTCTGCTGATGACGCTCTGGACCGCTGCGTCTTTCGCGGACTTTGTGCCCGACAGTGATCTGCCGGTTTGGCTCTCGGCAAATGTGGACGGCCGGGTGCTCCTGGCCACGCTGGCCATCTCCGTGATCACCGCGCTGCTTTTCGGCACATTGCCGGCGCTGGGCGCTTCCGGCATGAATCCGGTGAGCGTGCTGAAGGATGAGTCGGGCAGCGTGGCCGGCGGGCGGCGCAAGGCCTGGCTTTCGAGCGCGCTCGCCGTGGCGCAAATCGCCCTCTCGCTGGTGCTGTTGATCAGCGCG
>JBOGKI010000466.1:2339-4111 GCA_050745605.1 Terriglobia bacterium
CTGTTCATCCGCAGCTTCCTGGCGGCGAATCGATTCAATCCCGGCTTTAATCCCCGCCACGTGCTGCTCGAGTCCTACGATTTGTTTGCGAGTGGCTACGGGAAAGCCGACAGCGATGTGTTCAACAACCAGGTTCTGAGAAACGTCGAAGCGCTGCCTGGGGTGCGGTCCGCCGCCCTCGCGGATTGGGTGCCGCTCGGCTACAGCAACAACACCGATGATTTTGTGCCGGAGGGCTACGTGGCCGCAAAGCATGAAGACATCAATGCCGGCATGAATCATGTCAGCCCCGCCTACTTTGCGACCATGCAAATCCCGCTCCAGCGGGGGCGCGACTTCACGGCGCAAGACGACGCGAAGTCGCAACCCGTCGTCATCATCAACCAGGCGCTGGCCCAGCGTTATTGGCCGCATCAAGATCCCATCGGGAAACGCCTGAAAGTGGAAGCGAAATGGGCGACGGTCATCGGCGTGGCGCGCACCACCGACTACTACGACCTGAAGGAGACGCCTCAACCCTTCCTCTATCTGCCCCTCGCGCAGTTTTATTCTCCCAGGGTCATTCTTCACGTTCGTACCGCGGACAATGCGCTGGGCCTGGCGGGCGCGGTGGAACAGGCGATTCATCAACTGAACGCCGGCCTGCCGGTGTTTGCTGTGAACACCCTCGAGGCGCGCACTCAAGCGGCCTCATCGGTTCAACGCTTGGCAGGCGCCCTGGCCGGTGTGTTCGGCCTGCTGGCGCTGGTGCTGGCCGCCGTGGGCATCTATGGCGTGATTGCCTACAGCGCGCGGCAGCGGACGCACGAGATTGGCATCCGCATGGCGCTGGGGGCTCGCCCGGACGATGTGCTGCGCATGGTGCTGGGCCAGGGTGCGAGACTGGCGCTGGTGGGCGTGGTGATTGGGCTGGCTGCCTCGTTCGCGGTGACAAGGCTGATGACGGGCATCCTGTTTGGCGTGAGCGCCACCGATCCGCTCACGTTCGCCGGCGTCGCCATCCTTCTGGCGCTGGTCGCTCTGGCCGCATGTTACATCCCGGCGCGGCGAGCCATGCGCGTGGAGCCCACCGTGGCACTGCGATGTGAATAGTGACGGCGGTCCGAGGCCCTACGAGCGCTCGTCTTCAATAATTTTACGCTCCTCGTCGGTGATCGCGTACAGATCGTAAACCAAATCGTCTATCTCTTCATCGGTGGCGCCGATTTCGCGGTCCACGCGGTCGATCTGGGATGGCGCGAGCTTGCCGGAATGTTTCCTCTTGTTCAGTTGCAACATGCGCTCGACCAGTACGACGATTCTGTCATGCCGCGCTTTGTCGGCGGGATTGAACAAGTCGATAGTGCGGATGGGAAGCCTTTCGATGAACTGCGTGAAGTAGCGGAAGAAGCCGCCTCGCAGCGTTGTGCTGATGGCCTTCAGATAAAAGTCCAGAACCCGGCTGTTTAGCAGGCCCAGAATGTACTTTGGCGATTCGCTCAGCTCTGCCTTTAGAATGATTCCGTAGCCGCTGACAAATGCAAAAGCACCCGAGTCATCGAGAGCGAACGAAGCGCGCTCCGCAATGTCGGGAACTAGAATCTTGCGGCTTCGCATAACGTCGATGTTCTTGGGATATACGTATGCGTACCAGTTGCGGCCACGCATTTTCCCTTTTTCTCTGCCTTGAAGGACCGGCTTGTTCTGCAGGAGATAGCCGTATGCCCTGGGAAACCTAGTCTTGATTTCTTTTTCGTGGATGAACCTGGCCCTCGCGCCATGAAGCTCGTAGG
>JBOGKI010000467.1:0-4107 GCA_050745605.1 Terriglobia bacterium
CCCCACCGCCGGGTTGATTGTCAACTACAGTTCCCCTTCCCGCTGCCTGCCCGAAGGTGGTAGCGGCGGTGTCCTCACCGCCGGGTTGATTGTCAACCCTCCCGGCGATGAGGACATCGCCGCTACAACCTCTGGCGACCTCGTTAATCCTCGCCCTGATCCCGCGTAAAGCCCTGCACGCCCTCGATTTCCAGCAGCTTCTCCAAATGCACCCACGAATGCTGCGTGGAGACTTTCGTCACAAACTGCAGCACCTGGTCGTTCGAAATGCTTCCATTGCCCTCGCGGGCCACAAAACGGCAGCGCCAGTGGTCCACGCAGTCCGTCATGGCGCCCATGGCGGGATAAACCTTGGTGCCGCGGTTGGAAATCAGCTTCAACCGGAAGGGAGAGCCCTCCGCCAGTTTTTCCAGGCTCGGGCCAATCTCGGAGGAATCCCGCGGCGACTCCACGAACACGTCCACTCCTACCACGCGGCGGCTCGTGGCAGTCACCATATCCGGACGGGTTGACACCCGGGGAAGTTTGATGGGCTTATAATTCCGCGCATGCCAGCGCTCGGATTTCTTGCCCAAGTTTGCGATCACCGCGTCGGTGAAGGTGGTCGTCGACGCGCCCCGGTCATAACCCACGACGTCGCCGGTCTTCACTTTGCCTTCCTCGAGCGTCGCCAGCACCGCGTTTTCAATTTGCGTGGCGGCGTCAAATTCGCCGAGATGGCGCAGCAGCAGGACTGACGAAAGGATCAGCGCCGTGGGATTGATCACGTTCTTCCCGGCATACTTGGGCGCGGAGCCGTGAACGGCTTCGAAGATCGCCACCTCGTTGCCGATGTTCGCCGACGGCGCGAAGCCCAAGCCGCCGATGAGCGCGGAAGACAGGTCGCTGATGATGTCACCATTCATGTTGGTGGTCACAATCACGTCAAACTGCTCGGGCTTCTTGACAAGCTGGTGAGCGCAATTATCGATGATGATGTGCAGCGCCTCGATATCCGGATATTCCTTGGCGATGTCTTCAAAGGTGCGCTTGAGCAAGCCTTCCGTCAGCTTCATGATGTTGGATTTGGTGGCGCAATGGACGCGCTTGCGGCCTTCCGCCCGCGCCAGCTCGAAGCCCAAGCGGACAATCTTTTCGCAGCCTTTGCGCGATATCAGCTTCAGGCATTCGGCCACGCCGGGCGTCTGCATGTACTCAATGCCGGCGTAAAGGTCCTCGATGTTCTCCCGCACCACGACCAGGTCCACGTTGCGGCCGCTGTAAGGCGTGGGAACGCCAGGCATCTCCCGCACCGGGCGGATATTGCCATACGTCTCAAACAACTTGCGCAGCGTTACGTTGGCGCTCTTTTCGCCGAATCCCACGGGCGTGGTAAGCGGCCCCTTCAACACCACGCGGGTTTTGCGGACGGACTCAATCGTTTCCGGCGCCACACCCGAGGGCAATCCCTTCTTGAAGACTTCGGCGCCCGCCTCGCGCTCCTCCCAATCAACGGGCGCGCCGGTGGCCTCAATGATACGGCAGGCGGCTTTCACAATTTCCGGGCCAATGCCGTCGCCCGGAATCAGCGTGACCAGCTTCTTGCCTTGTGCGGTAGTGTGAAAACTCATCAATGATTCGCTCCTGTTAGGGGTCCCGGTCGAACTGAGTTCCGGCAAGCGATATTCAGAAACCTTCCATTAAACCATATCCCTCCGTTTTTCGGGAAGTTGAAAGCATCGGTCTTGTGGTTCGTTTGGGTTGCTGTCGCAGCGGTGTCGTTGTGGTCCTCTGCGTCCTACGGGGCCAAGAGCACTGGACTAGAGAGACCCCTGAGCAAACAGAGCGCTGGCGCCTATTCGCCTCCGGGCCGGATGCTGTCCGTAGGTTGCCCGTGCCTCTTCACCCGACGGCCTCCGGTTCGCTCGCACCCCGGATGCCCGGTCCACTATGGCCGGCCGATCGGCGTGCAATTCAGGCATCCTTCGAGGCACCGGGCGAGGCTGAAGGGCTGTGGAAAACTGCCATTTCTTGGGTTCGTATTGCACTTTTCTTGGGTTCGTTTCACACTTTTGGTCCAAAGCCAAGCCCAATGTTATATATCTATCCTGTTTTCTATGATATACAACGATTGAGGGTGGAATTCTAGTAACTATATGATATTAAATGACTTGACCGTTTTTTGAATGGGTTCGTTTTGGGTTCGAATGGGTTCGTTCCTCGAGTTGCCTTGTTATATCAATAACTTATGGGTTCGTTCCCCCTAAGAATTATTTTTTCTCAAATCGCTTCAGTTGGGGTGTCGTCCCAGGCACGGTGAGAGACTGCGGTTCGCCGTTGCATATCCAACAAACTAAGTGCCTTAATGCCAATTTGCCGGTCGATCAGGCTCACTGGCGGCATCAAATTCCCGATGAAGCCTTCAAACATCACGGCTACCTTCTCATTTCTCATAACGGCTTTCTGCCGCCCGTGGCCTTTGCTCATCAAGAACTGGTGCCCACGGACACAGGTATCCTGAGTAGGCGACGGAACGTGCTACGCGAGGGGTTACTATTTAATAATATACCGGAGCGGGCGCGGCGTCAAGAGGTTTGAAAGGCGCTCGTAGCGGCGACCTTCAGGTCGGCACGTCGATCCGCAAAATGCCCGCCTGAAGGCGGCCTCCACGTTTGTTCTCAGGACGACGGGTGGCGCCTACGTCGTCGGTTGATGTAGGCGCCGCGATCCATAGAGAGGTAGCGCAGACCTGCGAGTTTCGGGTCCGCGGGGTCTCTGGGAAGAACACGAGCCGCAGACCTTGGCAGCGGAACTCTGCTACTTGCTGCACCAGCCCGGCCTGACTTGTTCGCCTCCCGCCTACGGGGTCCGCAGGAAGCCGTGATACACACCGCTCCCGTCAATGTCGTATCCGGTGATCGCCCCAAACACGTTGGGGGTCCCCGGAATGGTGCCCTGGCCGGCGCCTGTGCCCGCGCCTGGAGCGTCGAACGTAGTGATGTGGCCGAAGGGATCGCGCAGGAAGCCGTGATTTACACTGCTTGCATCGACGTATTGCCCTGTGATCGCCCTCTCCACGTTGAGGCCCTCAGGCACGGTACCCTGGCCGGCGCCTGTGCCCGCGCCCGCAACGTTGAACGTGGTGATGGCGCCGCTCGGACGGCGTATGTAGCCGTGACTCACACCGTTCGGGTCAATGTAATTTGACGCGGTAACCCCCAAGTCGTTGATGCCGGAGCTGTAGGTGCCCTCGCAGGTGAAGGTGCTCTCACAGCCAGGAAGGTTGGCTGTGCCCGCGTCCGTGACGTTGTATGGGGTGATGGCGCCGCGAGCCGCGCGCACGTAACCGTGAGCCACGTTGTTCGCGTCAAAGTATTCTCCCGTGATCGCCCCCTCCAGGTTGAGGCCAATGACATTTGCGGTATAAGTGCCCTGGCCGGCGCCTGTGCCCGCGCCTGGTGCGTCGAACGTAGTGAAGGTGCCGCTCGGAGTGCGTAGGAAGCCGTGATACGCACCGTTGATGTCAACGATGTCTCCCGCAATCGCGCCTGCCGGGTTGATGTTGACGGCGAGGGTGCCCTGCCCAGCGCCTGTGCCCGCACCCGGAGCACTGAAGGTGGTGAAGGTCGCGTAGGGAGGAGCGGCCAGGAACCCGTGAGCCACACCGGTGGCGTCAACGTAGTATCCCGCAATCGCCCCGAACAGGTTGTTGCTGACGGCGATGGTGCCTTGGCCGGCGCTTGTGCCCGCGCCCGGAGCGTCGATGGTGGTGAAGGTGGTGTAAGGCGGAGCGAACAGGAAGCCGTGAACCACATTGTTCGTATCAAAGTAGTATCCCGCGATTGTCCCCTCCAGGTTGATGCTCACGGCGATTGTGCCCTGGCCGGACATCGTGCCTGCGCCTGGAGCGTCGAAGGTGGTGATGGTCGCGTTCGTCTCTTGGGCAGTTGCGGAAAGGCTCAGGCCCAGCGTGAACAGGCCCAGGCAAAGCACGAGCGCGCCTTTCCGTCGGGCCAGCGATCCGAGTTCTGCGAAAGTAACTCGCTTGCTCGTCATGATCAATCCCCCTCTTTGAGATTTGAACCGGAATTTCCTTTTTCAAATTTCCGCCGGCCGCAAGTATACACC
>JBOGKI010000468.1:0-4103 GCA_050745605.1 Terriglobia bacterium
CGATGTACACCACCTTCCCGTGACGTGAGAAAAAGGCTTCGTGGCTCTTCAGAACGCGCGGACGCGGGATGCGTCGTAGAATGTGATCGGGATTGTGATAAATGGAAGGCGCAATGGATTCGATGTTAGCAAAGGTTACCGGATTTTCCGGATGCAACAGGTTGCCCACCAGAAACCGCAGCCAGGTGTTACCTGATTTTGGATAAGCCACCAGGCAGATATCGTCGGCAAACGGAGTGTACTGCCGGCCCGCCAATTCTTTCCTGAGCACAATTCTGGCAATCTTCACCAAAGGCTGGCGCACCGCTTGAAGCAGGCTACTATTCCTCCCCATACGCGATGCTGTCTCCGTTTCCAAAATGCAAAGGAACTTCGGTGGGCCAGAACAGGGACATTCTAGCACCCTCAGCGAAGTATGGTTCCAAAATCTGTGTAGCTGTTTATTTCTTTTCCGCGATAAGTTGGTTATTTTCAGCTTGTCGCAATGGCTATAATACACGCGCCGTCCTTAAAACAGGGCGGGACGTGAGTGGCAAATTTGTCGAAGGATATGGCTGGAATTTCAGCGGTTGGCGAGCGTTTTGACATCTCCCAGGCCCAACAGCCGTTGGTCCGCGGTCGCCAACGTCAAATCCAGCAACCGCGCCGTTGCCGCCAGAAAGCGGTCCGCCAGGTCCGGACGGGGCAACGGCAATCGGTGCGCCGCGAGTACGATTTCATGAGTGAGTGGCGCCTCGCGCAGGTGCACCGTCGCGCGGTCCAGCCATGCCGCTAGATCTCCACGCAGCCGAATCCGCCCCTTGGCATTTAACAGAAGTGCTTCCCAGGCACTTACCGGAGACAACCAAAGCTCGTTGTTTGGGTCCCTGAGTTCTTTGCGGAGGCGCCGGCCCAGGCGCTCCGGCTCGCCCAAGCTCCACAGCCAGATGTGCGTATCCAGCAGCAATTTCAATCGCGCAACGCCTCCCAGTCCGTCTCCTCAATGACCGGAGACACAATGTCTCCCCGGATCTCCATCGCATTCGCCAAGGATCCCAGCCAGTCTGTCGGTTCCGAGGCGGGTGACGGAGGAACCACTTCGGCGACGGGTTCGCCGAAGCGCGTCACGCAGATGGGCTTTTTCGTCTTGCGCACCTGCTCAAGCAGGGCCAGACACTTGGCCTTGAATTCGGAAATCGCCACCTGTTCCACGGGGATTGCCTCCAGCGCTCCTTCACCATAACATAGTCAGTAAATATGGTCGAATTGTATCTGGCACAGTTAGTGGGTCAGTTTGCTGTAGCGGCGCTGTCCCTTCACTTCGTTCAGGGCAGGCTCTCAGCGCCGAAGCTCCTTACAATCAGTGGCGGCACCGCCGCTACCGCAAACGGCGCCACTCCCTGCGGTTAATATGCCGCCAGCGCCAGAATGTCCGGAAGGCGGGGCCACAGCATCCAAGGACGCATGCATAGAGTCCAATGTGCGCGCCACCCGCGACGCCAAAGCCACCGCATCAAACTGAACCACGGCGCAACGACGGTTCCGGCCCCAGCCTGGGCCGAAACATGATATGTTGGAGATATTGGCCGTAGCGGCGGGCAGGTGCCGCCGCTCGCTTCCGGGATCGACGGCGCCTCTTCGCGATGCTTGAGTTGGTTTTAATCTTCCTCTTTGCACTGATTCTTGACGCCCTGATCTCTGCGGTCGAGGCCGCCCTGCTGGCCGTTCCCCAGTCGCGCGTGGTGGCGGCTCGACAGGAAGGCAAGCCCGGGGCCACCATCCTCGAGAAACTCAAAGCCGAGATTCAGCGGCCTCTTTCCGCGCTGATCATTCTTTCCAACGTGGTCACCATCATCAGCGCTGCGCTGGTCGGCGCCGTGGCGTTCCAGAGGTTTGGGGGCCTGATCGCCGCCGCCGTCTCCGTGGCTTTCACCATCCTCATCATCGTCTTTGCCGAAGTGGTGCCGAAGATTGTCGGTGTGCGGCGCGCGGAACGCATCGCCTTGGCCTCCACCCGGCCCCTGCGCCTCATCTCCCGCCTGCTCGACCCTTTGATCAGCTTCACTTACTACCTTGCCGGGGTGATCACCCCGGAGAAGTCCGTCCCGGTTTCCGAAGAAGAAATCAAAGCCATGGCCATGCTCGGTGAAACCTCCGGATCCATCGAAGCCGATGAGGCGGCCATGATCCGTCAAATCTTCCGGCTGAATGACATCACGGCTCGCGACCTGATGACGCCGCGCCGCCAGGTTTTTTTCCTGGAAGGCGATAAGTCGCTTGGGGAAATGAAGCCCAAGATTCTCGCCGCCCACCACTCGCGCATTCCCGTGGTTAGCGGCGACCGGTTTGAAAATGTGGTGGGCGTGGCTCATCAGCGGGACCTGCTGATTGCCCTGGAAAAGGGCCAATCCAGCGAGCCGGTGAAGACCTTCGCCAAAAAGTCTCTGCTGGTTCCTGCCCAACTTCCCGCCGATGAGCTCCTGCGCGAGTTCCAGACCGCCCGCACCCACCTCGCCATCGTCATCAATGAGCATGGCGAAGTCACGGGCGTCGTCACCCTCGAGGATTGCCTGGAAGAGTTGGTGGGGGAGATCATCGATGAGAAGGAAATTATTCCCCAGCTCATCAAGCGTGTTAAGAAGGATGAAATCATTGCCCACGGAGAAACCCGGGGGCGGCAGGTCAATTCCTTTTTTCAGAGTTCGCTTCCCGAAACCAAAACCCTCAACGGCTTTTTGCAGGAACACTTTCACAGGGTCCCGGAAAAGAATGAAATCCTACTGTGGAAAGACCTTGAATTCCGCATCGAAGAAGCGACGGCCGGGCAAATTGAGCGGATTCGCATCACTCGCAGACCGCCCGGCGACGGGAAGAGCGTCTTGGCCAACGCCGCAACACTGTGAGGGTGTCACTTCTCGCACGCTCTTCCGGCCTCGGCCGTGTACCGCTGTTTTTCGGCTTCAGCCTGGGTCATAAACTCGCCATTCTTGGTCTTCCCGTACCAGCGCGTTTCCGGGCAGTGATAAACCCCCGTCCTGGTATTGACCCACACGCGGACCTTGGGATCGCCGGACTTGCCGAACACGGCGCGGGATGGCTGCTCACCTGCCAGTCTCGCCGCCGGCGCTGCATGCTGCGCTTGCCGCGCGGCATCGGTCCCAGGTCGGCGAAAACGCCACACTCCAAACATCACAACGCATAGGACAATCACGGCGCCGATGGCCGCCGTCCACCGGGCGCGACGCGAAAACTTTGCGGGCGGCGGCTCGCTTCCTGCCCCAACCGGCGAGGGCAAGAGCGCCGGCGAAAGGCACGCCCGCAAGTCCTCCCGGGCTTCGGCGATTTCCTCGTATCCGCCCGTGGACCCGGCATTCAGCGACCGATGGATGGGCACACGCAGCGCCGGTGCGATCCGGCTCAAGTTCGGATTCAGGATTTCGCGCGAGCCAAGCAGCATCCCCGTTGCCATCTCGTAAAGCACGGCCCCAAATCGCTGGATATCTCCCCACACGGCGGGACGTCCCCGCCCCAGGCGCTCGCCACCGGACACCGGCGAAGGCGGCACGGCGAAGCGCTGAGCGAGTCCAAAATCCAGAATTTTTATATGGTCCTTCTGGTCCACCATAATGTTGCAGCTTGTGAGATCGCCGTGGCACACTCCTTTTTCGTGACCGTGAGCCAGCGCATCGGCAATCTGGAAGCCATAACCCAGAGCTCTGTCCACCGCAAGGCCGTCAGACGGAATAACCTGGCCCAGCGGTTTCCCGTCAATAAACTCCATGGCGATGTAAGCATGGCCGTCGGCCTCGCCCACTTCGTAGATCGTGCAGATGTTCGGATGATTCAATGCCGACACGGCGCGCGCTTCCGCCAGAATCTGCTCCCAACCCGAGCCTTCGCGCAAGTCTTCGTGCAGCACCTTGATGGCTACGGGGCGGTGCAGCCGCGAGTCGTAGGCGCGATATACGTCACCCAAGCCTCCGGTTCCCGCTTGCGCTTCCAGCACGTAATGGCCCAGTGTTTTGCCTGCCAAGCCCGCCGCCTCCGCCCCCATGCTAGAGTCTCTGAGAAAATGATGTCAAGATGATTAACCGCTCGGTGGTGACTCAGTTTGCTGTAGCGGG
>JBOGKI010000469.1:0-4084 GCA_050745605.1 Terriglobia bacterium
GATTGGCACTCCTCAGTACATGTCGCCGGAGCAGGCCTTGGGCAAGCGCGGCGACGACCTTGACGGGCGGTCGGATCTCTATTCGCTTGGCATCGTGATGTATCAGATGCTGACCGGCGAGGTGCCTTTCAAGGGTGAAACGACGATGCAGGTGTTGTTTGCCCAGGTCCACACCCCGGCGAAGCCGATCCGGGAAGTTCGTCCCGATTTGCAAGTTCCCGGATGCATTGAGCGGGTGGTCATGAAGTGCCTCGAAAAGGACCGCGATCTTCGTCCCAACGACGCCGGGACTCTTATCGAGGAGATCGCGCAAGCGGAAGCGGAGGCTGCAAGGGCGAGGACAGGCTTCGAACCGTTACCTCAGGCAACGCCGGAAACAGAGCAGACTGCACGCCTGCCCGCTGAAACTGGCCGCTTGGTGAAAGAGCGGGCTGAACGAGAGAACCTGGTTAGGCAACAACGGGAGGAATCCAGGCGCCGCATATTCGATCCGCAAATAACTGAAACGCACTCCGTGACCGGCGGCGAACGGCCCGATGGCAAGCGGCTTCAGGAAGAGCGGCAGTCCGCGGAACAAAGCCGCCAAAGCCGCTTGACGCCGCAGCAGTTCGAACGCATATTTGGGAAGCAAGAGGAGGCGAAGCCGGAACTCCCCCGGCCAGTCAGGCGAGAGGCGGATCGATTGTCCGGATTGGGGGTTTCGCCGGAACGCCCGGCCGATCAGCAAACACGAAAGCCCCAAATTCAAAACACCGTAGTCTCCGGGCCTGTAGCGCCAACTGGGTCGCGAAAAACTGCCGCTTTGTTGACCGCTGCTGTAATCATTCTGCTGGGCGCGGGTGCATGGTATTTCTACCAGAGCCAACACCAAGAATTGAGCCAGCAGCCTTCCAGCTCGACCTCCGTCAACCCCACTTCCCCTCCACAGCCTTCGCAACCGGAGGGTCCGGCGCCAGCGAGCACCTCCCCACAGTCTTCTGTTCCGCCGAACACGACGGCGGCGACAGTCGCGAATCCCTCCACTGAAACCACCCCTCCGCAATCGAGCCCAAAGTCGGAGACTCTGACCACCGCAACCGTTACAAATCAACTAAGGATCGCGACGATCATCAGGACGGGTGACCGTTTCCTCCATAAACAAAACTACGCCAGGGCTATTCGAGCCTACCAGTCGGGTCTAAAGCTTGACCCGGCGAATTCTGAGCTCCTCGCCAAGCTCAAGCAAGCTCGAATTGAAGCGAAGGCGCCGCGGGCTGAGCCTGTGGCCGGGGAGAGCCATCCCGCTCCGGCACCCCAGGCTCCAGCCGCCCGGCTTGCCGAAACCTCCGCGCCGACCACCATCCCTGCGCAGCCGGCCGTGCCTTCGACCGGAGCGCTTCGCGTCAGCGCACCTGCTGGAGCGGCAATCTACATCGATGGTGACTCGGCTGGAAAAGTCGCTGCCAATGGCAGTCTGCTCGTGTCCCATCTTTCCCCTGGCAATCACCAGGTGCGTCTGGCGCTATCCGGCTATCAGATCTGGAATGGTTCGATCAACGTCCAGCCCGGACAAACGACCTCCTCGGCGATCACCTTAGCAGCCGTGCCGCAACCGCAGGTCGTGAGCTTCCACGTCACACACCAACACACCTTCGGCTCGTGCTCCGGAACACTAACCATTGGCAACGGCAGAATGAGCTACGACGCGAGCAAGAAGAGCCATTCTTTTGATGTTCCCCTCACCAGCATCGCGAAGTTCGGCACGGTTCGCTATGGAGCCGATTTCTATTTCGAGCTGAAGAACGGGAGGGACTATTTGTTCAGCGGTCCGATGGCCGCTCTGCAGGCATTTGAACGGGCGAGGGAGGCCGCAGGACCGTCGCTAGGCTCGAAGGTGGGCCAGCCGTCGAAATGAGGCGATGACCGTCTGGAAGGGGCGCGCAACTCGGCGCGCTTCGCACACAGTCTGCGCCGCGGGCATTCTCGCCGGGATCCCGGACAAAAACCTGTGCCAATTTTGTTCGGGATCAGCCACCGGCGCTCCGCTCGGCGTGCCGTTACGGATTCAATGCCCGCCGGGACTTCATCTCGACCAGCAGGCGCTCAATCTCATCATCCCTGTCTAGCCGGGCGAGCCGGTCTTCGGTATTGTCGGCCAGAAGTTGAGCCTGGGCCTGTCCGATCGCCTCGCCCTGCTCCACTTTGCGTTTCATACGATCGAACGCCGCCGCCTTGGAAAACCCGTCCACGGCAAGATGGGCTTCGCTGGCTTTGGAGACGGCGCGCGAACGGCGGTGCTGGGTCATCAGGAGCTCCCCTTTGGCGCGGGCTTCACTTAGTTTTTGTTCGAGATTGTAGAGGGCTGATTTCAGGTTCTCCACCTGCACGGCCTGGTCCGCCACTTGTTCCTTGAAGCTCTCCGCCATGCGCGTGTAGCCCTGGTAGCGTTCAAGCGCCGCTCGCGCCAGGTCATCCTGCTTCTTGTCCACGGCCAGCTCCGCCTTGCGCATCCACTCCGCCATCCTCGCCTCGTTCTCTTTTTCCTTTTTTTGCAGCATATGCTCATCGGCCATCGCCACCGCCACCTGAGTCTTCACCTGGAGGAGCTGATTTTCCATATCCAGGATCAGTTGCTTGATCATCTTTTCCGGCTCTTCGGCTTTGTCAATCAGGTCATTCAGGTTAGCGCGCATCAATGTCCGAACCCGTTCAAGTAGTGCCATGATGAGTCTCCTTTCAATTGTCCCCCGCGTCCAACCGTCAGCGCCGGAACACGCGGGAGAAGCGTCCCGGCGCTAACTCCGTCGGGCAAGAGTTATGGATTCACTACAACCGGCGGCTTGGGTTCCTTATCGCCAATTTGCCGCACCCGCCCCAGCAGTTCCGACAGCCGCATCCCCGAAAGGGTTTCAAACAGAGCGGGCACTTGCGCGGCCATCTTGGTGAGGTCGCCCGTGATCTTGTTCAATCCGGCTCCGTCGCCGTCACCGGTGGAAACCACCGTGATCTTGTCCACGTTGGCAAGCGGCGCGGCCAACGCCTTCAGAATCTCCGGCAAAGAGGCGATCAACCGGTCCACCACGGCTGCCTGGTTGTATTCCTGGTAGGCCGCGGCTTTCACGTTCATGGCTTTGGCTTCCGCCTCGCCTTTCTTAAAGATGATCTCCGCTTCCGCCTCGCCTTGGGCGCGGATGGAAGAAGCTTTACCTTCCGCTTCGGAAATCAGCCGCTGGCGCTCAGCATTCGCCAGGGTCTCAATGCGCTGCCGTTCGATCTCAGCCTGCTTCAGCACCGATGCGATCAGTTCCTTTTCGTGGCGCAGAATTTCCGCTTCCTGCACCTTAATCTGCTGCTCTTTCTCCGCCACCTGAATCTTCACCGCCTCCGCCGTCACCTGCTGCTGCATGATGTTAGTTTCAATCTCATAGGCCTTGTCCGCTTGCGCCTGCTGCTTCTTGACGCTCTCCAGGAACTCAGCCTTCTTAATGTCCAGATCGCGTTGGGCTTCCGCCTGCTTCGCCAGGGAAAGCGTTTCCGCCAGCACTCGCGCCTGGTCTGCCAGGGCTTTGCCGGTGGCCGCCTCGCGTTGTGCCTCGGCGCGCTTGATGGCCGTGTCGCGCTCCGCTTCTGCCGTCGCCACGTCCGCATCACGCTTGATGCGGGCCACGTCCGGCTTGCCCATATTGGAGATGTAGTCGTTCTTGTCTTTCACTTCTTTAATGGTGAAGGAGATCACTTCCAGCCCCATCTTGTTCATGTCGTCCGCGCAGGTGGAACGCATGCGGTCCGCCACCATTTCCGGTTCCTTGACAATCTGCTCGACCGTAAGCTGCCCGATGATGCCGCGCAAATGACCTTCCATTACCAACCGGATCAACCCTTCGCGCTGCTCCGGCGGCTTCGTCAGGAATTGCTCCGCCGCAGTGCGAATGGATTCCGGATCGGACTTCACCTTGATCTGCGCCACCGCTTCCACCGTCACCGCCACGCCTTGCTTGGTGTAAAGGTCCTGTTGCGGCGCGACGTCGAACGACATCAGTTCCAGGGAAAGCTCGCGGCAATTCTCGATCATGGGAAAAATGACCGTGCCGCCGCCCTTGACCTG
>JBOGKI010000470.1:0-4066 GCA_050745605.1 Terriglobia bacterium
GCTGAACGCCGATAACAACCTGAGTGAGCCACGGCACGAGGCGGCTTTTTTCTACGGCCTCTTCCTGCGCGGATACCCTCTTGAAAAGTTGCGTGCAGATATTGGCGTGCCCCCACATGTTCTCGAACGGATGCAACGACTTGCGCTTACAGACCCCTGGTACCAAACCACAGTAGAGAGAATCCTGAATTACCGTAAAGAGGTGCTCGCCATTTTTGATTCTTTGGTCTTCCGCCAGATGGAAACTCCCACCCGTTTGCATTAGAAAAAACACTCATTCCAGCGCTAAGGTCTTAAGCCCGATTCGGGGTGTTTTTGCGTAGCTGTGGGCTAATCGCATCGTTTCTTCATGGATTCCAAGGCGTCACCGCCGACTTGAAATGCAGCGCCTTCGGGTCGATTCCAGTCGATGATACATTCCATTGAAACCATGTGACTTATGGTGAAAACACCAGAAATACCTTGCGGGCTGGTTTTGAACTGAAATCGGTGCAAAGCGCAGCTCATGGCCGCTTCTTCAACAACCACGATGAAAGTCGATCCGCCCTTTTCACAGGGTTTTGAACAGTCTTAGCGCAAAAGGACGGCGGTATCTTCCGAAGGTCGCCGCAATCTCGAGGCGGCTCATGGAGACACGTCTTCAAGACTCCTGCCCGCCGGGGTTGAGCTGTCATTTGCTGTCGTGGGATTGATAGCCGATGCGGTGATAGCCCGTGCTGTGTCATAATCATGGCTTTTCAGGACCGTCATGCCCTCGGCCAGAAGCTCTCTTGGGCGAGCTGACGGACTAATACTGATTCACCGACCGGCATTCGCGTCGTGGCCGGCATCATCAGAGGGAGAAATAGAGGGAGAAATCATGCCGCACGCAAAGCATCTCTTCGGTTCGCTCGCTCTCGTGCTGGGCGTTATCACCAACGCCTTCGGAGCGGCCGCGCCACAGGGACATCCTGGGATAAAAAGGAGCGTATTCGGGAAAATGCCAGACGGCCAAGTGGTAAGCCTCTACACGCTGACGAATCGCAACGGCATGAAGGCCGGGATCACGAATTATGGCGGCCGGGTGGTTTCAATCGTGGTCCCGGACCGGCGTGGGAACTTCGCGGACGTGGTTCTGGGATACGATAACCTTGACGGCTATCTCAGCAAAAACGATCCGTTTTTCGGCGCCATCGTGGGGCGCTATGCCAATCGCATCGCCCAGGGCCGATTCAAGCTGGAGGGCGCGGAGTACCATCTTCCCATCAACGACGGCCCGAACAGCCTGCATGGCGGCCCGGAAGGCTTCGATAAGAAGATCTGGAAGGCGGAGGAGCTTTCCCAGATTCATCCCGCGCTCGCACTCACTTACCTCAGCAAAAATGGCGAAGAAGGCTATCCCGGCGACCTGTCGGTGAAGATAGTCTACACGCTGACGGATGCCAACGAGCTGCGGATTGACTACCACGCCACCACCGATAAAGATACAGTCCTTAATCTCTCCAACCACTCCTACTTCAATCTGGCGGGCCAGGGGAACGGCAACATCCTGAAGCACCTCATGATGATCAAGGCCGACAAGTTCACGCCGGTCGCTGCCACGCTGATTCCGACCGGTGAGCTTCGCAGTGTTGCAGGCACGCCGTTTGACTTTCGCCAGCCCACCCCGATCGGCGCCCGCATCAATGAGGACAACCAGCAATTGAAGTATTGCCACGGCTATGACATGAACTTCGTCCTGAACCGCAAGGGAAGCGGCCTGGAGCTTGCAGCGCGCGCTGTGGACCCGGAGTCCGGTCGCGTGTTGGAAGTTTTGACCACGCAGCCTGGGCTCCAGTTCTACACCGGCAACTTTCTGGATGGCACGATCCGCGGCAAGGGCGGCAAGGTTTACGGCCACCGCGATGCATTTTGTCTAGAGACGCAACACTTTCCGGATTCGCCCAACCACCCGAACTTCCCATCAACCGAGCTCAAGCCGGGCCAGACGTTTCATCAAGTCACGGTGTTTAAGTTTTCGACGAGCAAGTAACGGCCACGTCCAGCCAGGCCATCGGCTCCGGCTCCCATGATGTGCTGCGGGTGGAATCGGGATCGCTTTATCCGGCCTTGCACCGCCTGCAGCGCCAAGGCTGGATCGCCTCCGACTGGAGACTGAGCGAGAACAAGCAGCGCGCCAAGTATTACCGCCTGACGGCGGCCGGCCGCAAGCGCCTGCTGAGTGAAGAATCTCGATGGCAAGAGTTCGTGAAGGCGGTCGGCGCGCTGATGAAGCCGGCAGGGGAGGAGTCATGAAATTCCTTGCGTTATTCAGGCGGAGAAGGCAGCGCGAGCAGGAGTTGGATGAAGAGATTCGCGCCCATCTTGCTCTGCCTATACGCGAGCGAATCGAGCAAGGCGAGAACCCAGCCGAAGCCGAAGTGAACGCCAAGCACGAATTCGGCAACGTGACCATGATCAAGGAGGTGACACGAGACATGTGGCGGTGGGGCTGGTTGGAAACTCTGTTTCAAGATCTCCGCTATGGCCTGCGCCAATTGCGGCGGAGTCCTGGCTTCACTGCCGTAGCGGTGGTCACCTTGGCGCTGGGGATCGGCGCCAATGCGGCCATCTTCAGCGTGGTGGATGGCGTGTTAATTCATCCATTGCCCTTCGACAATTCCAGCCAGCTAGTGATGTTGTGGCAGAGGGTGCAACACTTCGGCGCGAATTCGTTCACCACGCCCGACTTCCTGGCTTGGAAGAAGCAGGCGTTTATGTCTATCGCCGCAACCAGCGAAGAAAGCTTCAACATCAGCGAGGGGAACGGAACAGAGCATGTTCCGGGCGGCCCGGTTTCCGCCAACTTTTTCTCCATTCTGGGCGTCAAGCCCATTGGCGGCCGGGGGTTTCTCCCTGATGAAGATCAACAGAATGGGAGGCGAGTGGTTATCCTAAGTTACGGTTTGTGGCAGCGGGATTTTGGCGGCGATCTCGCCGTTATGGGCAAGGCGCTAGACCTCAACGGCCAGCCCTTCACGGTGATCGGAATTATGCCACGCGGCTTCCGAAATGGCCTGCAGCTCGCAGCTCAGCTTTGGGTACCCCTCGAAAGCGACCCCACCTTCAGTACTACCCGTCAGACCCGCAGCGTTCATTGGTTGTTGGTAATGGGCCGCCTCAAGGCGAACGCGACACTTGAACAAGCGCGGGCGGCGATGACTGCGATCGCGGGGAGTTTGGGTAAGGAATACCCGGAGACCGACGCGCGCCTGGGCGTCGATGTCACTCCGCTTGCTGATTACATCGTCGGATCAATTCGTCCGGCGCTTCTTACGCTTTTCGTCGCGGTCGGCCTTGTTTTGCTCATCGCATGCGCCAATGTCGCCAATCTGCTTCTGGCGCAAGCCACGGCTCGTGCAAAGGAAATGGCCGTGAGAATCGCCGTGGGCGCCGGACGCGCCCGTCTGGTCAGGCAACTGCTCACCGAAAGCGTTCTACTGGCCACTCTGGGCGGGGCTCTAGGCTTATTCTTCGCGTTCTGGAGCCTCAGCGTCCTTCGGCGCATGAACTCGGGCGACATTCCCCGCCTGAAGCAGATCAGCATCGACCCTGGCGTACTGGTGTTTGGGGTGGCACTTTGCGTCGGGACGGGCGTTTTGTTTGGCGCTGCTCCCGCAATCCAGGCGTCAAAGGCAGATCTCAACGAAACGCTTAAGGAAGGTGGCCGTACGTCGGACATCGGGTCCGGCCGCGTGGAGTTCCGCCATCTGTTGGTGGTTTCGGAAGTGGCGCTATCCCTCATACTGCTGGTCGGGGCCGGCCTGATGATCAGAAGCTTCAGTTCACTCCAGCAAGCCCCATTGGGCTTTAATCCGCATCGACTCCTCACCATGCAGCTTAGCTTCACTCAGCCCGGACATTCGGCACAGGAGACTCCACTCTTTTACGAGCAAGTGCTTGACCGGGTCCGGTCTTTACCGGGGGTTGAATCCGCCGCTATCGCCCGCGACCTTCCCTTGATTGGCGCCAACCCCTCATCTCCGTTCAGCATTGCGGGGCGTCCTGTAGCGTCCCCGGAACAAAGGCCTATCGCGAGGTACCGGGC
>JBOGKI010000471.1:0-4065 GCA_050745605.1 Terriglobia bacterium
GGAATATTATCACGTCTATTCGTCACTATTTTGCACTTGCCGGAGCCTGTTATTGAAAACAAGAGCCTTGCTTCCCAAAACCGGCGAAAACCCGCCGGCGACCGTGGAAGTTGGGCTGGGTGAAGGACGCAGGACGGCCCCTGGTAATGGGATGAAAGTCCTTGACAGGCCGAATATGCCGGTGCTACGTTTCGGGGATCGCATAGGCAGGTGGAAAGAGGGTTTGTCACCCGTAAATTGGAACGATTCAGAATGACCCCGTGTTGCGGGCCGCGCGGCGACACTGAGGTGGGCAACGGCGGCACGGTTCGAGTCTTTTGGCGATGGGCTCGCCTCGCAACCGTCTACTCGCTCTTCGCGCTCGTCATCAGTCCCAGTGCTGCTCCGGCAGGGTTAGGACAGAGCCGTCCTGAGAGTCAAGCGGGAGAAGCAGCGCCGCAAGACAGCCCCGAGCGGCACCTGGGCAGAGGCTATGCGGATCTGAAGAACGACCGTTACGAGGAGGCGGTTCGTGAGTTTCGGGCGGCGCTCGCACTGAAACCCCAATGGGTCTTTCGAGCGAGATTTCCTTTGGCCGTGTCGTTGTTCGAATTGCACAAACTGAAAGAGGCTCGCAGGGAGTTTGAAGCCGTACGCTCACAAGTTGGAGACCACCCGGACGTCATGTATTACATCGGCCGGCTCGATATGATGGAAGGAAATTATGACGGGGCGATCCACGAGCTGACCCAAGCAGCCGCAAATCCGCCTTTTCAAGACACGGCTTACTATCTTGGGTCTGCTTACCTCAAAAACAAAGAATTTGCTCCAGCCGAAAAGTGGTTACATACGGCCGCCAAGACCGCTCCAAAGGATTTCAGGGTTCAGGAAAGCCTGGGCCTGCTTTACCGGCAAGAAGGGCGAAAGGACGAGGCGCAAAAATCTTTTGAATTGGCTGGAGAACTGCAGGAACGTGACGCGGAGGTGAGCGGTGAGAGAATCGCTTGCATTCAAAAGCTGCAGACCGGCTCCCTGCCAGAGGCTCGCGCCGTTTGCGAAAGGCTTTTCGACACCAATGATGTCGAGAAACTTACGATGCTTGGGACGATTTATGGGCAACACGGGGATTACGCAGAAGCGTTGAAACCTTTGCGGCGAGCCGCAGAACTTAACCCCAATTCGCCTCAAATGCAGTACAACTTGGCCTTGGACTGCTTCCGGCTGAAGCGCTATGCGGAGGCGCGTACCGCTCTTTCCGGGGCCGTGAAGCAGTGGCCCGATCTGTTTGAGCTGAACTCTCTTCTGGGCGTGGTGTTGTACAGACTCGGTGAGGATCCTGCAGCCTACCGGGTACTCAGCCACGCCCATGATCTCAACCCGCAGGACGCGGAAACCGCTGATTTTCTATGCGAAGTTGCAGTTATTCTTGCCCGGAGAAGCCACGAAAGAAAACAGGACGCTGTCTCGCTGCGGTACTTAAAAACTGCAGCCGAAGTCCGGCCCCGTGATCCGGATCCTCACCGCCTGATGGCTGAAATTTACAGCGCCATGGGCCAGCAAGAGCAAGCGTCACAAGAACGCCGCGAAGCCGAGCGCCTCACGGCGCCGAATGCCGTCAATCCAAAATAACCAGTACCAGGATGGGCTATGATGCAGGGCAGCCGGACCGCTTCAAGCAGGGGCCGGACCAGGCCAACAGCAGTGATCGCCGGGAAGCGTAACGTGGTATGCTTTTGGCATCGCGTCGAATGAGGGTTGGGGACTTTTCAGGAGGGCTCCTTTATGCGCAGCTACCAGTTGATCCTTCTTAGCATTTTCTGTTTCTTTCTAGTCGCTGCGGGTTCAAACGTCTACGGGCAGGCAACGGGAACGATGCTCGGAACGGTGACCGATGCCAGCGGAGCGGAGCTTCCCGGCGCCAAGGTCACCGTCCTATCGCAGGATACCGGAGTCGCGCGCGAGGTGCAGACCGATGCCAGCGGAGAATATCGAGTTCCGTTCCTGCTGGTAGGCCACTACACCATCAAGGTGAGTTACACGGGGTTTCAGGAGGCCGTTCAGAAAGACATCACGCTGCAAGTTGATGAGAACCACGAGGTTGATTTCAAGCTCAACCCCGCCACGGTCCACCAGCAAGTCGAGGTCACCGCCACGCCGGTCGCCGTAAACACCACGAACCCCACGCTGGGCCAGGTGATTACCTCGCAGCAGGTCGCCCAGCTACCGCTCAACGGCCGTGATTTTGTCCAACTTGCCACGCTCACGCCCGGTACCGTGAAAGAGACCAATCCCAACAGCTTTTTTAACGGCGGCGCCAGCAGCGAGGTGTCCATTCGCGGCTCCTTCTCGCTGTCGGTCGGGGGATCGCGCGCCAACAGCACGGACTGGCTTTACGACGGCGTAGACAATAACGAGTTGACGGCGGGTGGAATCGCCATTCTGCCTTCGATTGACGCGATTCAGGAATTCAAAGTTCTCACCTATAACTACTCGGCGGAATATGGCACGCGCGGCGGCCCAACCGTGCTCCTCACCACCAAATCAGGAACCAACCAATTCCACGGCACGCTATTTGAATTTCTGCGCAACACGGCTTTGGATGCCCGTGACTTCTTTGACGTGAATCGTTTCCAGTTCAACGAAAACGAGTTTGGCGGATCGCTCGGCGGGCCGATTAAGAAGGACAAGACATTCTTCTTTGTCGATTATCAAGGACGCTATCTGCGGCAGGGTCTCACTACGGTGGGTACCGTGCCGACGCTGGCCATGCGCCAAGGTGACTTCACCGAGCCCTTCGTGGGCCAGGCGCCAGGATCGCTTTACAACCCCTTCGCCAGTGGCGGCTTCCCGGGCAACACGCCTTTCATGTGCGATGGGAGTGGCAATCCGTTGCCCACAAATTCCGCCGGCATCCAGCCCGCCGGCACGCCTTGCAACAGGATTCCTCCCAGCTTGATCAACCCCATTGCTCAAAAGTTGATTAACCTCTATCCAGCTCCCAACGTGCCAGGAACTCTGGTGGGAGACTACCGAGCGGCGCCGGCCAAAAGCCTTGACGAAGGGGAATGGGACGCCCGCCTGGATCACAACTTTTCGACTAAGGATTCCATCTTTGCCCGCTTCAGTTACGACCAGGCCACGGAGTTCCTGCCTTCGGGCCTGCCGGGCTTTATCGGCCAGCCGGGTGGTTTTTCCAGCACTCAGAGCCTCGCCGATCACAGCCGCAACGCCGCACTCTCGGAAACTCATATCTTCTCGCCCAACAGCATCAACCAGGTTACGCTCGGGTTCAACCGGGATTTCAACCACATCCTGTCCTATGGCACCGACTCCTGCGAGTCGCAAAAGCTGGGCATTCCCGGCGCCAACCTGGGCGGGGTCAGTTGCGGGCTCACCGATGTTTCTCTCGGTTCAACTTTCTGGGCGATCGGCGACCGGGGTTTTGCTCCTTTCCAGGGTGGGACCAGCGTCTACTCCATCAAGGATTCGTTTGACGCCATCCGGGGCAATCACGACATTAAGATTGGGGGCGAAGTTCGCGCCAATCAGATGAACGTCCTGGCCAGCGGCTTTCAGGACGGCTTTTGGGTGTTTGCCCCGGTCTTTACTGCGCTCAATGGGGTGACGGGCGGAAACATCATGGCGGATTTCCTCCTCGGCCTCCCGGTATTCAGTGAGCACGACCAGACCTTTGAGGGTCCTGTAACGGGCCGACGGTGGAAGCTCTTCCGCCCCTACATCCAGGACGACTGGCGCGTGTCGCCGAATTTGACGCTCAATCTCGGCGTAGCGTGGCCTTTCGTCACCCCCATCACCGAATCCCACAACCGCGAGAGCAACTTTAATTTCCAAACCGGCCGGTTCCTGGTCGCGGGTCAGAACGGGGTCGGGCCAGCAGTTGGACTGTCCACCTATACCGGCGCTCTGGAACCGCGCATCGGGCTCGCCTGGAGCCCGTTTTCAGACCGTAAGACTTCGATCCGCGCCGGCTACGCCATCTTCCATGATTCGTCGTGGAACCAGGGCGGGCAGGGTCTTTGGGAAAACCCGCCGTTTTTCGGATCAGTACTCCCGCCCTTTGGAAGC
>JBOGKI010000472.1:0-4059 GCA_050745605.1 Terriglobia bacterium
ATCCGACGGCGCTCTCGGCCAAAACCTGGGGCTTTTACGACGTGCTCTTCAAGGGCCAGCCGTTCAGGTTCCAGCGCGCGTACGGCAGTTACGTGATGGAAAACGTGCTGTTCAAGATTTCCTTCCCGGCGGAATTCCACGCCCAGACCGCCGTGGAATGTGCCATGCAACTGCATCCGCAGGTGAAGGACAAACTGGAGCAGATCGAAAAGGTTGTGATCGAAACCCAGGAACCGGGCGTGCGCATCATAGACAAAACCGGTCCGCTGAATAATCCCGCCGACCGCGACCACTGCATCCAGTACATGACCGCCGTTCCGCTGATTTTCGGCCGGCTCATGGCCGAGGATTACGAAGACAAGGTCGCCGCCGATCCGCGCATAGATGTGCTGCGCGCCAAAATGGAAGTGCGCGAGAACCCGCAGTTCACCAAGGACTATTACGATCCCGCCAAGCGCTACATCGGCAATGCCGTGCAGGTGTTTTTCAAGGACGGCACCCAAACCGCGCGCATAGCCGTGGATTACCCTATCGGCCATCGCAAGCGCCGCGCAGAGGGCATCCCGTTGCTGGTGAGGAAATTCGAGCAGGCCATTGCCGGCCGCCTGCCTGCCGGGCAGTGCGAAGCCATCAGGAACCTGTGCGCAGATCAGCGCAAACTGGAACAGACGCCGGTCACAGACTTCATGGCTCTTTGGACAGCCTGATGCAAGTTGGGCTGAACTCAGTGAAGCCCAACATCTCAAACGCAAAAGCACGGCTTATACTTGGCTTCCGGTCCATTGTTTGCCGCGTTTTACTCAATCCTTCAGTCCTTTCTCCGCGAACATCGCCATGAGCCGCGTCTTACGTCCGTGCCGCGTCAGCACCCCGTTCATCCAAGTGCGCCACGCCGACTCCGGCAGTAATCGCACAATACGCTGCGCGTACTGGGTGAACAGCGGGTACTGTTTATAACTTAGCCGTTCCTCAAGATGGCGCGCCACCCGCAGATAGAGTTCGCCCGCGGCCGTGCCGTCGGTGCTTTCCAGCCGCTGGGCGAGACGTGCAAGCGTGTCGGTATACAGCGGGCGCGCACGGGCCGCCTGCAGCGCACCCGGAAGGTCCTCATCGTGCATCAACAGCTCCACGCACTGGGTCGCTTCTGAATCGTTGTCGGCCAGTGACGCCAGCGCCTTTTCTCGCCACGGCATCCAATCCACACCGGCCGCTTTCTTGAGCGCATCCCAATGACCCGCGTCGGATTCGAGGCAAAAAGCCTGCCAGCGCTGTTCGATGGTTTCCTCTTCCAGTCCAGCCGTCTGCAAGCAATCAGCTAGTGCGTCGCGCAACTGCGCATCGCCGCCGAAACGTCTAACGCTGCGCTCGGCCCATTGCATGGCTTCGCGCTCGCGGCCGAATTCGCGGCAGGCGTTGATAATCTCGAGGTAATCCATGGCATGAGACAGATCCCATTGCAGCACGTGCATCAACAAACCGAAATCCCGCGCGGCCCGCGTGTAAGCCACCGCGCGTTGCCGGATATAAAAATGTTCGCTGTCGTGTTCTTCCGTGGGTTTAGCCGGCAATGTCGCCAGTTCTTGGTTGATCAAACCGGCATACTCCTTGTGTCCCTGCTCGCCGAGCGCTTCCCAGTAGTCACCGATAGGGAACAAGCCCCACTCATCCGTCGTTTGCAGCTTGTAAAGCTGCCGTGCCAGTTCTGTACCGTCGCCCGGCGCGAGGCGGCAGGCGTCGGCATGCAACCGCGCCAGCTCGGCGAGACATTCGCCGATGGCGCCTGCGGAATCGTCCGCGCGCGCATAAATCCTGAACAGGCGCTTGAGCGCGTAGTCGCAGAGTTCCCGTCCCGCGGCAGGATCGCGTTCCGTCAGTTCCCGCAACTGGATCAGCACCGGTCCCAGGCGGCGCGCATAATCCATGCTGCGGTGATAATCCAGAAACCCGCTCGTGCCCAGCTCGTCGCTCAACGCCTTTTTGAGTTTTGCGGGATCACCTTCCGATTGATGCAACTTAAGCCGCCGGGCCACATCGGAATCCTCGTGCGCCAGCTCCGCCAGCCAGCGCGCCAGCCGTGCCGCAGGTTGCTTGTGCAGATAGCCCAAGAGCTTGTCCTGCTCGTCGGGACGCGGTTTCGCCATCCCATCGCGCCAAACCATTGCCGCCGCGACCAGGTGCTTGCAAAAGCTGCCGTCTGCCGCCGCCGGACAGGCGCAGCCCCAACGCCACTCGCCTTTCTCACGCTTGAGCCACAGCCGGTAAAGCTCGCTGCCTTTCGCCTCGGCCTCGATTTGCTCTGCCCCTTGACGCAGCAGTCTTACGCGGCCTTCCGCGTGGTAGCTGCGGCCGCGGGCAAAAGCAGCCGAGCCGGCCAGTTCTTTCAGTTCGAAGTCGCTTAACACGATCTTCAAGCCCGCGCCGCTCTTTCTGTAGCCATGTGGCGGAATGCTTCACTGATGCGCAAGTCTTCCGCGACGCGCCGCCAGAATTCTCGCGCCAGGACGGCGGCCTGGTCCCAGACATCCAGCAACTTTGCGGCCGGAGCGGTGGGCGGTGGCGGTAAATCGGGAACATGTCCCGCCACCGGGGCCGCTGCCATTGGCAGCATGTCGTAAGCGGGCGCCAGCAACAGACGCGGGCGTTCCTGCAAGCCGTCGGCGAAGAAGCTCAGGTTGCCGAAGTGGCGGTCGGAATTGGCGATCAACATGCCGAACGTTTCAAGCAACCGGATACGGCGCGCATCGTCTGAGTTCAAAAGCCGGGCGGTATTGAATCGCGTCGCCGCTTCGCTCCACGAGTCGCGCTTTCCGAACAAATCATCATCCAGCGGCCCGAGCGTGAGTACGCCGCGGCGCCCGCGTGCGCCTATGCGGTCAAAGCGTTGCACTTCCAGGAACCTTCGGTTTACTACATCCACAGTGCGTGCTTGTGCCGCCGCGATTCCCGCCTTGCGCAATGTATCGAGCGCCAGCGCTTCGCAAGCCAGCAAATCCCGCCAACGTAGATCGGAAGGTGAAGCGTCGCCCGGCGTGAATTTCACCAGGTAATGATGCCCTTCTCGGAAGGCTGTGAATTTGGGTTGCTCACCGGCGGCTGACGAACCTGCGCCGCCCGCCGCCGACCTGTCCGCGAGCCGCGGGTAATCCTGTTCGGAGACGTTTTCGGGCTGCCGGGCAAGAAAGCGCTCGAGCGATTCCTCGCCCAGAATCAGATTGCCTGCGCAATCCTCACCGCGGCGGGCGAGCGCAATCAGGCAGTGGTCATCGTTCCAATCCTGTAACCGCTCGGGTAATTCGAGGTCCGGATTGCCGGCGGCAAAACGGCGTCCCAGATAACCGGAAGGCGCCATGTCGTGAACCACCGGCGGCAGGCCCACATGCGCATGCCCACCTCCATGCTGTGGCTCGATCCAGCTTCCGCCGTCCTGAAGTGGGACCAGCGCCGCCGCCTCGGTGGCACGCCCGTCCGCCCCCACTCGGTAAACCGGGATGCGCGCCGCCAAGCCGCTGACCGGTCGGGGCAGGGCGTAGCGCGTCGCCCGGCCACGGCCCAGGGTCAGCACCGTCCCTTGCTCGGCTGCCACCAGTCGAGACAGAGTGGCAGGGCTTATTTCCAGCGCCTCACGCAGCTCTCTCGCAGGTACAGCGCTCCGTCCGGATAAATATTGACGCAATTGCATTGCCATGTTGAATTGAAATGATTCAGAAAATTTAATTAATAATTAAAACAATCAGTTACATGAATTCATGACCAATTTATGAAACGTAATATGAAACGATTCATAAAATGAGTCAACTCGGGAATGCAATGGACAGCGATGGGATGGTGAAGTGGTAGGTTGAGCAAGGCGAAGTGTGCATAACCTATCTATAGTTATGCTATAACATTATTCCATGAATACCGAACAAACTGCCCAACTCCTTTCCCAGCTCCGCGCCAAGCTGGACCTCAGCCAGGAGCAACTGGCCGCGCGGCTGAACGTGGCTTTCGCCACCGTCAACCGCTGGGAAACCGGCAAATCCAAACCCCAGAAAGCCCAGCGGGACGCCATCCTGGCTC
>JBOGKI010000473.1:0-4039 GCA_050745605.1 Terriglobia bacterium
GAACGGCACGTTCGAACGTGCCGTTCGGGATGCGAGACAAAAGAAAAACTCTGGCGGCACTTGAACGGCGCGGTTAAAACCGTGCCCTTCCCGTCCGCGAATTAGCCTTCATGAATAATCCGAACTAAGCCGCTGCCGCAGCTTAGTTCTCACGGGCTATCCGGAAGTTATCGCTCGCCTAACGTCAACGTCCTCCTCCGACCGCTATTACCCGCGATCAACGGCGTACACCGCATAGAGCGCCGTGGCTCAACCCCTGGATCGTAGCCCAACCGGAGATTGAGGTCCCGAACGATGAACCGCGTTCGCAGGCGACGTCATAACCATCGGGTTGACGTAGCTATATTATGTAGCTACACTACCTCGATGCGATATGAATGGGATGAGGCCAAACGGCAATCCAACATTCAGAAGCACGGGATCGACTTCGGGGGGATCGAAAAAGCGTTCGCCGGCACAACGCTCACCATCTTGGATGACCGGTTTGACTATGGCGAGACCCGGTTCATCACTTTGGGTCTACTCAGCGGTCGCGTGGTCGTTATCGCGCATACCGAGACCCAGAGGGTCATCCGAATCATTTCCGTTCGAAAGGCGACTAAAAATGAAGAAGCCAGTTACTTCAAGGAAATCGCGCACTGATTGGAAGCGAGTCGACGCGCTGAAAGACGACAAAATCGATTTTTCCGATGCTCCGGAATTGACGCCGGAGATGTTTGCTCGCGCTGTCGTGCGACGGGGTCTGAAGCCGGTGGCCCGGAAAAAGCTCCTCACGCTAAGAATCGATAGCGACGTAGTGGAATGGTATAAAAGCCGGGGACCCGGCTATCAGACCCGCATCAATGCTCTGCTTCGCGCCTATATGGAGGAGCGAAAGAACGCGTAAACCGAGAGCTTCGGCCAGGACTTTCGACATTTTCGGTCCGGTCATGGGACCAACACCTCAAACCTGTAAAGGGCGTGCAGATCCGTGGTATGCCGACAATACGACCACGTGACAGAGAATGGGTAAACGCTTCGCCGTTACAAAGGGCCCATTTTCGTCCGCGCGGCCCGCCCGCTATTCTTCCCCGTGCTTAATATACTGACTCAACGACGGCGCGCCGGTCCGTTTCAGGAGATTGCCGAGTTTCATGTCACTGCGAAAGCCGCCGGCAAAGTCCTCACCGTACTCTTTTCTTAACGTCCGGACTAGCGTGTCTGAGCGCTTCTGCCGGATCTCACCGTCGTTGTCTCGGCATCTTCTATCTAATCCAACATTGCAGTGGTCTCTCATCGCGACTCCTCCAATACATCGCAGTTAGTGGCGCGGACCTTCGGGTCCGCGCCGTATCGCTCTTGTGAAACTCGTGATCATTCTTAGACGAATATCTTTGTGCCTCTGCCTTTGCTCTGAGTAACGAAGAGGGTCATCAAGTAATGCTGATTGAAGAAAGACTCCGCGGCGAACTCAGATAGTTCGCCAGAAGCTTTTTTCAGCGAAAGCGCGAACTCGCCGGCAATTCCCCATTTCCGCGGCTGTGTAGATTTGTTCACCAGTTGTAACAGGTCATCGGGGCAAACGGTTTGAAACTCGCGCTCGAAACGCCGGGAGCGGACGAAGTGACGGCAACGAGTGATCTGGTCTTCTGGTTTGGGCAACCACCATGGCCTGCTGATCAGGCCGGCTAGTGCCATGTCATGGCCGTGTTCGACATAGCGGCGAAAGGTCGTTACGAATGACTTTTCGTGTAGCTTTTGAAGCTGCTGGATTGCCTGCCAGCACGGAGTCGTGTCGAGCGCCTGCACGGAAAACAACTGTCCGCCAAACATCAATGCCGACGCGCCATAGTTTGCCTCTTACTCAAGCATATCTTGATAATCGGGCTCGAGGGTTTGCGCTCTATCACCTAAAAAGAAATCTCGATGCCAGGGCAGCGCCGAATGGATTGTGTCATGGAACGAAGCCCAGACCCGTTTGGGCTCGGGTTGGGATTCATCAACCAGAATGCGCTTTTCATTCGGCAGCCAAAGCGCAGCTAGGCGAATTCTATCCCGCACAAGGTTGACAATTTTCTTTGTGCCAATTTGAATGCGGTGGGCAACTCGCTGAAGGAACTTTGGATCGTCAAGACTGTAGAAATCTCGGTGAAGCTTCAAATGCTCGAGAATGTCGATGATCTGAACCGGTGGCTTCCGCAGGTCACCGTAACACAGGATGCGTTCTACGATTTTGTCGATCTCTTTTCGAGTCGACGCGTCCACCCCGCTCATTCTTGATTGACCTCAGCTCGCAGAAATTTCACAAATTCATCAAGTATCTTTTTTTCCTCAGAGGTCAGCTTAGAGAACGACTCTGATTTTGCGGCAAAACTGGATGCCTGCTGACAAAATGCAGTCGGCACATGGGTGATGGCCCCAGCGAGAAGCGCCAACTTCCTCTGGGGGATCTCAAAGAAACGGCTGAGCTTGTGCAACATCAAGGGGGTGGGGCGATATGTGCTGTTCCGCTCTAATTCGGCCAATTCTTCGGCTGGAGAATCGATTTTTCGAGCAAGCTGGTCAATGGTCATCCCTTGCTCCCTGCGCAATCCCCGTATCACCTCGCGGAAGGCAAACTTGACCATCTCAATGTCTCGTTCCTTCGGTCGCATTACGACTTGGACCTGTTGGTTGAGGGCCTTCGCGATGCGATTTAACATGGATAAGGAATGCCCTTCGTAATCCGCATCTTCCAGGCGGCTGATAGCCGATTGGGTTGTTTCCACCCGATCAGCCAACTCTTTCTGACTGAGGCCAGCTTGCTCGCGAAGTTCATAGATGGTGCGGGCAACTTCTGCGTTCACCCGCTCCTGTTCCAGGGATGCTTTCCGTTGAATGTCCCCGCCGACGTAGCGGCGATGAAGAATCCGAACGGCACTAGATGTCTTCCGAGTGTTACTCATTGTCGGGCTCCTCATAGGTGTATTTGGCCGGGTTTTTCTCAAACAGCCCGCGATGGCGAATCGCCACTTCAATCTCCCTCTCGGGAACTTGCCCCTCCTTGGTCAGCCCATGGGAGATCACCGCCGTCTGCTGGTAGAAGAAATAGAGCATCCGATAGTTCACAGACTGAAAGCTTGTCCGCAACTCATAGATGCCGTCGCGGAGAAAGTCCGCCTCCGGACGGCGCAACTCGTGGCCCCGTTCTGCCAACCGCTCAACTCGCACGATGCACTTGTCCTGCACCTTTGCGGGCAACTGATCCAACCACACCAGCAAGGGACACGCGCGCTCTTCGTCCATGAAAAAGACCACGGTGGTAACAGGCATCAGCTTCCTCTCCCAGCCACTTTTGACGATATCTCAAAATTGAGATGACTGTCAACTATTATTTTTGCTGGACGGATCGTTGTCCCGAAACGGGGTTCTAGGAAATAGCTCCTCGTTAGTCGCCGAGTGTTTAGTTACCGCCAAGAGGCCCGCTACGCCGGGCACTTTTACGTAAAACGCCGTAAAGTTGCTTTAGGCTCGTCGCCCGGGCGAGTCCTGATCGCAAGCACCGTTTGGCGACTAATCATCCACTGACCAACATCGCAGCGGGATTTGCTCTCGCAGGGTCAGCTAACAAGCGCGCACACCCCGAGCTTTCTGCCGCTCTGTCAGAGCAGGCGAACTGTGCGCTCGGCTATTTTTGCGAAAGGGGACGTGAAATGGATCAGCCTGCTACTTTGGGGCGTGGGACCACTGATCAGCCGATGATTCCCGCCGAGGCTTCGCGCGGCATCGCGCCCGCGAGCAGAAGAATGGCGCCGCCATACATCAGCGTATCCCCCAGGTAATTAATGCCTTCGAGGCTGGCGCGTTCCGCTACTCCGATCGGCACGTAGACCACCAACACCACGAAGAGCACGGTGAGGCCCAGCCACGTGGCTGCCGCGCGGGTCTTCCAGCCAACAAGCAACAGGGTACCCGCGACCGCGTAAACCACAGCCGCCAGGTACGTCCAAATGGCGTGTCCGGGGATCCATTTCGGAGTTACCAGTTCCAGCGGAATGCCGGGAACGTGATTGCCGTGCAT
>JBOGKI010000474.1:0-4033 GCA_050745605.1 Terriglobia bacterium
GGCTGCAACATCCACCATCTCGCCGTCCGGCCGGATATTCTGAGTAAGCGGTTTTTCCATGTGCCGTTCTTATTCGTACTTTCCCAGGATTCCATCCAACTTCTGCGGATCGATGTCACGATGAAGATCGTCATCCACCATCATGGCGGGCGCATGATCGCACGTCCCCAGGCAGACAATCGGTAGCAGCGTGAACCGTCCGTCGGCTGTCGTCTCGCCCATCTGGACCCCCAGGCGTTTGCTGAGTTGTTCACGCAGCCGCTCATATCCCATGATCCAGCAACTGACGCTGTCGCATACCATGATGACGTGGCGTCCCACCGGCTTGCGAAAAATCAGGTTGTAGAAAGTCGCAACACCATCCAAATCCTCGACTGACATGCCGAGGAAGTCGGCCAGATCCTTCAGGCTTTCGTCAGAAACCCAACCGCGATGCCGTTGGATGATCTGCATGGCGTCGATGCACACCGACTGTTTTGTGGGGTAGTGCGCCAGTTCGGCTTCGATCTCCTGGCGTTCCTCCGGCGTCAGCATCGTTACATCCCCTACTGGCTATCGATCGATGTCAGCCAGTACAAAGTCAAGGCTTCCCAAAATGGCGAGCAGGTCCGGAATCAGCAAACCCCGGCACAGCATCGGCAGAGTTTGTATGTGGTTGAATGAAGGCGTGCGAATGTGCGTCCGGTAAGATCCGATGCCGCCGTCACTGATGATGTAGTAGCCATTGTTGCCCTTCGTCGCTTCGATGGCGCCCAGCGCCTCGCCCGGCGGCACCACGGGTCCCCAGCTCACTCCCAGAAAGTGATCGATGAGTGTCTCGATGTCGTGCATCGTGCGCTCTTTAAGGGGCGGAGCGGCAATCTGCGTGCCCATCGCTTTGTAAGGGCCCTCGGGCATGTTATTCACGCACTGCTCGATAATGCGCAAGCTCTGCCGCATTTCCTCGACGCGCACCACGGCGCGGTCATAGCAGTCACCGTGCTGAGCGGTGGGAATATCAAACTGAAACTGGTCATAGCCGCCGTAAGGCTGCTTCTTGCGGAAGTCCCACTCGAAACCGCAAGCCCGCAGATTCGGACCCGTCACTCCCCATTCAATCGCTTCGTCGAGGGTATAGGCGCCCACCCCCTGGGTCCGGGCCTTGAAGATGCGGTTGGCCAGGATTTCTTTGTCGTATTCCTTCAGGTGGGGCGGGAAATACGCGATAAAATCGCGGAACAGCTTTTCCCAGCCCTTGGGCAGGTCTTGCGCCACTCCGCCCACGCGGAACCAGTTCGGGTGCATGCGGGCGCCGCAGATGGCCTCAATGATGCCGAAGGCCCGCTCCCGATCATTGAAGGTGTAGAACACCGGCGAGAGCTGCCCGACGTCTTGCGCAAACGTGCCGTACCAGACCAGGTGGCTGATGATCCGGAACAACTCCGAAAGCATGATGCGGATGACCTTGGCTCGCGGCGGCGGCTCAATTCCGGCGAGTTTCTCGAGGGCCGTGAGGTAAGCGAGGTTGTTCATTACGCCGCCCAGGTAATCCACGCGATCCGTGTAAGGGATGTAGGTGTGCCAAGTCTGGCGCTCGGCCATTTTCTCGGCGCCACGGTGGTGGAAGCCGATCTCCGGGACCAGATCAAGAATCTCTTCGCCATCGAGCTGCAGAATAATCCGCAGAACTCCATGCGTACCCGGGTGCTGGGGCCCGATATTCAGGAAAATGAAGTCGCTGGTCTCCGAGCTGCGCTTCATCCCCCAATCCTCGGGACGAAAACGCAAAGCCTCCTGCTCGCGGTCCTGTTTGTCGTCCGGCAAAGTAAACCGGCCCATTTCCGTAGCACGGGCGGGATGGTCCTTGCGCAAAGGGTGGCCCACCCACGTTTTCGGCATCAGGATGCGCTGAAGGTGCGGATGCCCCTCGATGTTGATGCCGAACATGTCAAACACTTCCCGCTCGTACCAGTTCGCCGCGGGCCACAGATCGGTGACGGTGGGAACCGATTGATGGCTCTCCCCCAGCGGCACCTTGATGCGGATGTATTCGTTGCGGTCATACGAAAGCAGGTGGTAGACCACCGTGAAATCACTGGGCGGTTGGCCCTGGCGGTTCACGCGCTCCCGTTCGTCAATGGCGGTGATGTCGTAAATGGTCCGGTAGGGGCGGTCGATTCCCGTCTTAAGATGACGTAGAATTTCGTGCACCTGGCCGGCGGAAGTCCAGAACGTGGGAACCTCATCGCGCGTCGTCTGCGGCGCCATGGCATCCGCGCCAAACCTCTGCTGAAGCTGGGCGATGATGCCGGGCGCAGCGACAGATGCGCCGGCCTTCTCCAGGGTTGTCGTACTCGTTTCCATGAGACGAATAACTTCAGACTTCGTCGGGCGGACGCAGAACCGTTGCTTTTTCCCGGAAGGGCTTCTTCAAATCCCGCAGCGAAGGCTTCGGCAGCTTTTCCGTGCCCTGAGGTCCCACCACCCAGCTCAGCGGGCGGCGCTCCGTCCCCGCCGCCTTGGCAAGCAACAGCAGGCCCTCCTCGAACGCGTCGGGCCGCGGCGGGCATCCCGGAACGTAAACATCAACCGGCAGGATCTTATCCACGCCCTGAACCACGCTGTAGATGTCATACATCCCACCCGAATTCGCGCAGGACCCCATCGAGATAACCCATCGGGGTTCCATCATCTGTTCATGCAGCCGCAGGATGACAGGCGCCATCTTGATGAAAGGGGTTCCGGCAATCACCATCAGGTCCGCCTCGCGGGGCGTGCTGCGCATCACTTCCGCCCCAAAGCGTGAAATGTCGTACTTGCTGGTGAGGCTGGTGGCCATCTCCACAAAGCAGCAGGAGAGGCCGAAACCGAACGGCCAGATGGAGTTCTTCCGCCCCCAGGCCAGCAGATCCTGCAGGCTGGTGAGGAGGATGTTCTGCTTGGCCGCCTCGTCGTCCATCGGGGTATTACCCCACTTATCGAGCACTCGCAACGAGGCGGTGTCCACCTTGCTCATTGTCCATTGCATGTTGAGACTCGGCTGACTCCTGCTAAGGCAGGCGCCGCTTGGTGTTCCAATCCAGCGCTCCGAGCCGCCAGAGGTAAGCCAGCGACGCCACGAGAATTGCGATAAAAACGAGGACTTCGCAGTAACCGGACCAGCCAAGTTCACGACCGGCGATGGCCCAGGAAAATATAAAGACCGACTCAAGGTCAAAGATAACAAAAAACATCGCGATGAGGTAAAACTTCAGGGAGAATCGCACGTGGGCGGAACCCTCTGAGACGATGCCACCTTCATAGGGCTGCCCGGTCGCTCGTTCGTTGTGGCGCTGACCGAGTACGTGGGAAAGCGCCAGCATGATCACGACGAGGCCGATCACCAGAATGAAATATAGACCGAAAGGCCACAGCCTCAACGGATTTCTCCCATTACCTTCATGCGACCTTCGCTATTTCCCCCGCCGCGGATTCAATGAAACATGAGATTGTAAGTCAAATCGACGCAATCTGTCTCAAAAAATCGAGGACGAATGGTTATTTTGCGGCGACCCGCCTTTCGCAAGCTGTACAAACCGAAATGTGACTCTTCGGTTTGCAGATCAAACCCTTCGGCGTCGTATCTCTGCAATACGTGGACAACCCCGGCAGTGGTAGCCACGGCGAGCGCCTTTCTCGCCGTGGGTTTGTCGTTGGGCAATGTAGAGCCCACGCCGACGCCAGCGTCTATGATCGTGGGCACATGCTCAACCTCTCCTCCTCGGGGCGCACGTGGACAGCAATGTCAGCCCCACCCGCTTCAGCCATTTAATGGAAATTGTCTCACCCGTCTCCGCTGTCTCACGGCAGTCTGCTACGCTGGACGCTGTGGACAAGCTTCGGCCCTTGCAATCGGTGGCGGGTACCGGAAACCCGGCAGCGCGGATCCTATCTATTCTGTGTTACGGTGGCTGCGATCAACGCCCGCTCTGGGAGCGCGGTCGTCTCGCTCGCAACCGCAGGCCAGGGCCGGATGGTAGAAATGAGGAAAATTGAAGGAACGAAGCTTGAATGT
>JBOGKI010000475.1:0-4022 GCA_050745605.1 Terriglobia bacterium
GCGCTGGAATGTGCCATCTTCACTGCGCCGTCCCCTCAAGAGATATACCGGCGCAAGTAGGGATCCTGCGAGTGGCACAATTCCCGCCACGAACCTTGAAAGTAGATTCCGGCATCCTTGAGCACGATGAACTGCATCCCGGGCTGGGATCGGCGCTTGCCGTTGTGAGACGCAGGCACCAAGGTATTCGCTTCCGGCGAATAGATTGAATCGTTCAGCGTTATGCCGTCCTGGAGCCGTTGCGTCACCAGAATGGAGCTTACACCCTGCGTGTCCCGAAGCTTGGCGATCAGAATAGTAATGGTTTGCGCCGTGACGGGATCCAGACCGGCCGTGGGCGAATCGTAGAGCATGACGGAAGGTTGGTTGACAATCGCCCGGGCGATGGAGACCCGCCGGCGCATGCCCCCGGAAAGCTCCGCGGGCATCTTGGCAATCGCCCCTTCCATCTCCACGAAACTCAGAACCTCCCGCGCCCGGCGATCGAGCTCATCTTCATCATCGATGCCTTGCTCGCGCAGTGGATAGGCCACGTTCTCGTAAACTGAAAGAGAATCGAACAACGCGCCTTCCTGAAAGACCATGCCGATGTTCTTTCGGAAGGGATTCAACTCCCGGTCGGATAAGGGCGCGGTATCCGTGCCGTTGATCAGCACTTCGCCCTGGTCGGGCTTGAGCAGACCCAGCACCAGCTTCAGCAGCACGGACTTCCCGGCGCCGGTCACGCCGAGAAGAGCCAGAGTGTTGCCCCGTTCCAGCTTGAGGGAAATATCCGACAATACCAGCTTGTCGCCGAAGGAAAGAGAGACGCCGCGAAGCTCGATCGGGGGTTCGTTGGACACGTGGAAGTCAACCGGCTCAAAGGCTTTCAGGTTTGAAGCGAGCTACGAAGTCATGCGCTACGTTGAACGGCCACCAGGTTCCCGCCGGGAAGTCCGGGAAATTCATTCTAACGCCGTTCTCACAGCCCGCGCCAGAAGCATGTGGCGGCGCGATGGCGATGGATTCGTGTTACCATATCGCGGTATGCGGCCAGGAAGGCCGGAGCGCCGGAGGTTCTGCCCATGGAGACAAGAATGAGGCTCTACAGACTGGGAGCACTCTTGGTGCTCTCCTCGTTCCCTGTGCGCGCCGCTCTTGCGCAGAACAAACCCAGCGGTTCGGAGATAATCCCGTTGACCGTCCACGCGGGAGTGCCCTTCCATGTGGTATTGGAAAAGGCGGTGCCGATCAAACATGAGGGAGTGCCCGTGGAGGGGCGTGTCGTCGATCCGGTTTACGTTTTCGATCACCTGGTCATTCCCGCCGGTACCCAGATTCTGGGCCACGTGACACGCGTGGAAGGTGTTTCGCGTAAGCAACGGGCCCTAGCTATTACCAATGGCGACTTCACCCCTCTCCGCAAGGCGCGTGTGGATTTCGACAGGTTGGTGCTTAAGGATGGCAGGCAGATTCCCCTGCAAACTGTGGTTTCCCAGGGGATACCCAACGTAGTTCACCTGTCGGCGGGTGAGCGAGGCAAGAAAAAGGGACGTGTGAGCCAAGCTGTGCAGCAGGCTCGCCAGGAGGCTAAAGCCCGGGCGCAAGAAACGGTCAGTGAAATAAAGGCTCCTGGAAAAATGCATCGTTTGAAGTCAATGCTCGCGGCCGAGCTTCCCTATCACAAGCAGACGCTCGCGGCGGGCACACAATTCACCGCGGAACTCAGGACTCCGCTGCAATTAGGCCAGGAAGACCGCTCGCCCGGGCGGTTGAAGAAGATTGGAGGCGAGATCCCGCCAGGAAGCGTCGTGCGTGTGCGGTTGGTGACGGCCTTGAGTTCGGCGACCGACCACAAGGGCTCGGCGGTCGAAGCCGTGGTGTCGGAGCCGGTGTTTTCCCACGACCATCAATTGATCCTCCCCGAGGGCTCGCGCCTGGAGGGTGTGGTGACACAATCGCGGCCGGCACGCCGCTTGGGCAGGAATGGGCAACTGCGCTTCATGTTTCGTCAGATTGAAGTTTCCACCGGAGCCCCTCGCCAAGTGGAAGCCAGCCTTCAAGGGGTTGATGCGGCTTCAGGCGCCCACCTGCAACTCGACGCGGAGGGAGGCGCTCATGCCATCACTCCCAAGACAAGGTTCATCGCGCCCGCGATCGATGTCCTGCTGGCCACATCTTCGCTCGACGGTCTCGATCCTCATAATCATCGCCGCATTGAAGAAGGGCTGGGACGGCAAGGCCCCGACGTAGCAGGCGGAACGGTGAGGGGTGGCGCGGGCTTTGGGCTGGTGGGCGCCTTGGTCGGTCTGCTGGCCCACTACCGGCCGATCAGTGCCGGCTTTGCCTTTTATGGGGCCGGCCTGTCCGTATACTCCCACATCGTGGCGCGCGGCACCGATGTGGTTTTTCCCAAGAACACGGCCATGGAAATCCGTTTTGGAACTCATGAAGGCTCGACGTCACCGGCGGACAAGGGTAAGCCGTTCGTTTCGCAGATATCGAAGCCAACCAAGTCATCCTGAGCCGGGCGGTCGCCAAGACCTCTCCTGCGCTCAACCTTCTTACCCCCGTGAACCTTGTATGGCGGCTTTCCTTAATAGTGAGGCCAGCCGCTACTGAACCCGGAGAGTCACGCACTAAACGCTTTCGGGTCGAAAATGGTCCCGGCAAAAGCCAGGCAGATTTCTCAATGATTGAATAGTTTTCTCTTGGAGGTCGTAAAGAATATGGCGATCAGGAAGGTATTCCGATGCCTGCCGCTCCTTGGGATCCTGACTGTATTGCTATCGGTTCCCATCCAGGCGCTGGCGCAGGGATTCACACTTGAACAAGTCATGAGCGCGCCCTTTCCCGAACTGCTCACTGCCGCGACGGCCGGAGGGGCGGTGGCGTGGGTCTTTAACGAGCGCGGAGTACGCAACGTGTATGTGGCGGCGCCGCCGGATTATCAGGCCCGCAGGCTCACCACGTACAACCTGGACGACGGCCAGGAAATTGATCAGTTGCAGTGGACCCCGGACGGCCAGTCGATCGTTTACGTGCGGGGCGGCGACTTTGAAATGGGCAGAGCCGACCCCAATCCGCGGTCTTTCCCCCAGGGCGTCGAGCAGGACATCTGGATTGTCTCCACCAAGGGCGGCTTGCCGCGACGCTTGGCGGAAGGCCATTCGCCTGCGGTTTCGCCACGCGGAGATAACACCGATTACGTCCTCAAGGACCAGATTTGGTCGGTCAAAAGCGATGGCAGCGGCAAGCCCGCGCAGTTGATCCACGCATTGGGCAAAGAGGGCTCGCTCGTCTGGTCTCCCAACGGCATGATGCTCGCATACGCCAGCCGCCGCTCCGGACACAGCGTCATTGGCGTGTACAGTTTCGCCGTGAACGGCGTGGAATATCTTGACCCCAGTGTGGATAAGGACCGGGATCCTGTGTGGTCGCCGGACAGTACCCGCATCGCCTTCATCCGCATTCCGGCTTCAACCCACGCCTTTGCTTTCGGTCCTCGCCGTTCAGGAGAACCCTGGTCCATTCGGGTGGCGGACGTCCACACCGGCGTCGGCAACCAGATTTGGAAAGCGGATAGGGGTCCCGGCAGCGTCTTTCACGGGGTTGTCGCGGATCACCAACTGCTTTGGACCAAGAGCAACCGCCTTGTGTTCCCGTGGGAGAAGGACAGTTGGTTGCATTTGTATTCGGTAGCTGCCACCGGAGGCCAGGCGTCGCTCCTCACCCCGGGAAACCTCGAGGTGGAGTATGTTTCGCTCGCGCCGGACGGAAACAATGTGATCTACAATTCCAATCAGGGCGATATTGACCGTCGGCACCTTTGGCGCATCGCCGCGACGGGCGGAACTCCAGAGGAGCTGACGCATGGCAACGGCATTGAGTGGTCGCCTTTCGGCATCAGCGGCAGTGACGCCGTGGGTCTTCTCCGCTCCAATGCCCGCCGTCCCGCACGCGTGGCCATTCTCCGCAACGGAAAAATACAGGACCTTGCCGCCAATACCACTCCAGCGGATTCCCCCGTCAATTCATTGATC
>JBOGKI010000476.1:0-4021 GCA_050745605.1 Terriglobia bacterium
GCTTACTAGCGACCCAATACCATCTGGTTTTCGAAAGCCGGGCAGGCAGCGATTATTTCCGGATTTATGCGCTGCATTAGTGTGGCTTCTGTCTGGGCAATTCTCTTCTCGGCGCCTCAAGCCAAGTTGTGGGTTTGCGACACGCGAGTGCACTAGCGCGGAAATGCTCTCAAACGCCGGCCAACTTCAGGCAATCATCTTTGACGCGGACGGTACTCTCTACCGCCAGGACCGGCTCCGTTTAAACATTTTGCTACGGCTCTTTGCCGCTCACTGCACAAAGCCGTCGGCGGGCTGGCAGACACTTCGCATCATCCGCGCCTATCGGGCTGCGCAGGAAGCCCTGAGAGGCTTCCAAGGATCCACGGACTTGGCGGCGCTGCAGATCATGCGAACATGCCAAAGCACGGGACACTCGAGAGAGCGCGTCGAGCAGTGCGTGAAACAATGGATGGAAACGGAGCCTCTCGACCTGTTACGAAAAGAGTTGCTCCCTGGCTTACTTGAATTTTTAGCAGTTGCCAGGAGCCGGGAAATCCTGCTCGGCATTTTTTCGGATTATCCGGCCATGCGCAAAATCGAGGCGATGGGAATCCAACAATTCTTTCAAGCGGTCGTTAGCGCCACGGATCCGGACGTGCAGGAGTTCAAACCAGGACCTCGGGGACTGGAGGTTGCTCTGCAGCGTTTAGGGGTAAAGCCGGCCAACGCGCTTTATGTTGGCGACCGGCCCGAGGCAGACGCCGCAGCGGCCGCGCGCGCCGGAGTGCGGTGCGCCATCCTGGGACGGGCGGCAGGGATGCATAAGGATGGGTGGGTTAGCGCGCCGACTTACCGGGCTCTGCAAGGAGAAATTTTCGGTTAGCTTTATTGGCAGCTTTCCCTTTTCTGCGGCCGGCAACCAACAGAGGTTACGGTTGTTGATGTTCCGGCTCACGGCATCACCACGCGCTCTACCGGCTTCCGGCTGGCGGTTGGACTTGCCAGTGAACCATCTGGCTGAGAGCTTGTCGCTTTTGAGCGTTTTTCATACGAGAGGCAGACATGCCCAGAGCATTAGACAATAGCCCATCATCGCCAAGACCCCAAACAGCCCGCAAACCGGGTTCGCTGATTTGGGCGCATCTTCAAATCGCCCGAATCGACCATTGGACAAAGAACGTATTTGTCCTTCCCGGAATCATCATCCCCTTGCTCGTCGAGCACACGGCGTTCACCGTCGGACTGATGGTAAAGCTCGCAGTGGGGATACTTTCGGTGTGCCTGGTAGCTTCCAGCAACTACGTTCTCAATGAAATTCTTGATGCACCCTTCGACCGCTTTCACCCTTCCAAGCGAAGCCGACCCGTGGTACAAGGGCGAGTCAGCATTCCGCTGGCTTACGCCCAATGGATTACCCTCATGACGGTCGGAATGGTGATTGCCTGGCACGTTTCAAAGCCTCTTGCGGCTACGGATGGAGCCTTATGGCTGATGGGATGCACCTACAATATCCCGCCGATTAGAAGCAAGGATCTCCCTTTCTTTGACGTTCTCAGCGAATCCGTCAACAACCCGTTGCGTCTACTTGCAGGATGGTACATGGTGACAACTTCGTTGATCCCGCCAGCGTCCTTGCTGCTGTCTTACTGGATGGTCGGAGGTTACTTTATGGCCATCAAGCGCTTCAGCGAGTTCCGCGAGTTGGGCGGCGAAGCGTCCCTTCGGAATTACCGCAAGTCATTTAAATATTATTCCGAGCGCCGGTTGCTGGTTTCCATCATGTTTTATGCTTCCACGGCCATGCTTTTTCTCGGCGCCTTCATCATGCGCTACCGGCTTGAACTCATCCTCTCCTTCCCGTTTCTGGCCCTGGTGATGGCCGTTTACTTGAACCTTGCCTTTGAGCCCGGAAGTGTTGTCCAGAATCCTGAAAGACTTCATCGGGCGCCGGTGCTCATGGTGTCCGTGATTCTCTGCGTGCTGGTGATGATCATTCTGCTGAGCGTCAATTTGCCCAAAGTTCACCAGATCTTCCGTCCGACGTTGCCCAATTTTACGAATGACCCGGGGTAGTGGCCCGGTTTAACGCGATGACGATGAATTTTGGTCAGCTCGCGCACCGCTCAGAGCCAAACCCCAGCTAAAAATGAAGCTTGAGGGCAAACTGGAGCTGTCGCTGCGGTATCACCGTCGATGTGATAACCCCGGTTGCCCCAGGACCATCCGTGATGAAGGGGTCGGGCTGAGAGAAGACCGGGTGGTTGAAGGCGTTGAAGAACTCACTCCGGAACTCCAGGCGGAAGCGCTCATTGAGGGTAAAAAACTTACGCAGGGACATATCCGCAGTCCTCTCACCGGGACCGTCGATAACGTTCTTACCGGAATTCCCAAACTGGAATCCGGTCGGAACGGGAAAAGCGGCAACGTCAAACCACAGGTTCGGAGTGCGCTGGCCCGGCGGGAGATTTCCGTTGGCGATGCGGTCGGAACGCAGGAGGCCTTGGGACCCCGTGTTGGAGGGGTCAAACCCAATCTTCGGCGAAAAGGGGAAGCCGGACCGCAAGGTGACGATTCCACCCAGGTGCCAGCCACCGAAAGCGAAGTCAAGCGCCCGATTTTTGTTCAGGAACCTCTGCCCGGTTCCAAGCGGTAGGGCATAATCGAAGCTGGTCACCCAGCGTTTCCGGTTATCAAAGTCGGACAGGCCCTTTTCCGCCTTGAGATCATAGCTGTTCTGCGGCCAGGGCGAAGAGCAACAGATCTCCGGCTGATCGTCGATGGATTTGCCGTAAGTGAAGGCACTGAGGAAGTAGAGGCCGTAGCTGGTCCGTTTCTCGGCCTTGAGCTGAAAGGCATGGTAAGACGAATTTCCGTGGTCTTCAATCGACGTGAAAGGCCCATACTGGGGATAGGGCCGCAGAGCTTGATCGAATACGGGGCTTGGCGTGGGGATCTGGTTGTGATCAACCAGAACCTGAAGGTAAGTCCCCTTGGTCCCCACGTAAGCGACATCGAGCAGGATCTGCCCCGGAAGCTCGCGCTGAATGTCGAAATTCCACTCGTCAAAAACCGGGGTATGGAGCCGCCAGTCATTGCTGGTTACACCGGCGAGCTTCGCTTGGCTGGGATTCAGAGACGGAAAACCCGTGGCCAAAGTCAAGGCCGGTGTCAGGCCGTCACTGGTGAAAGTGGGCTCAAAGAAGAAGGGAAGGTTGTAATCAAGTTGAAGCGGGTCGCCGGTGCGGATTTCCTGCGCACTGAAGAATCGTCCGTATCCGCTGCGGATGACAGTCTTGTGGTTCTGGAACGGGCTGTAGGCAAACCCCAGGCGCGGACCAAAGTCATACTTATCCGTGGTCACCAGACCCCTGGAATAGCCGGCGGTTGCGGCCGGAATAATCTGCCCCGTCGCAAAGTCAAAGTTGCTCTGCCGGTTGTGGGATTCAAAAATTGGACCGGTATAGTCGTACCGCAATCCCAGGTTTAGGGTCAGTGAGGGGGTGGCCTTGTAGTCGTCCTGCACGAAGCCGCCGTAGACGTGCTGGCGATTTCCAAAGTATGTCAACGTTGAAATCTTGGACGACACCGGGAGGCCCAGCAGCATGTCGGCCAGGCTATTCCCGCTTCCGTCCGAAGACCCGGGATCCTCCTGGGTAAATTGGCCGCTGAAGAATAGGTTGCCGCGAGGTTGACCGATCTGAAGCAGATTGAACTGGCTGCGCCGGAACTGCGGGCCAGTCTTAATGGTGTGCTTGCCGCGCACAATGCTGAGCGTGTCATTGATCTGGAACTCCTGGCTGGTGCTCAGGGTCGGGGTATACGTGGGCTCCCCGATCCCATGATAGAGGTTGAAGCCAAACCACGTCAGGCCGTTGATACTGGGATTGTTCGGGACTCCGGGCACCTGCAAGCTTGGCGGCGGGTAATGCTGGCCGTAGGCGGGAACATTGTCATCGTAATGTTTGCGGCTGAAGCCGAGGCGAAGCTCATTCACCATCGTGGGGTTGAAGGTGTGGGTATAGCCCAGCGCCAGGCCGCG
>JBOGKI010000477.1:0-4018 GCA_050745605.1 Terriglobia bacterium
GGCCCAAAGGAGATCACCACGCGCTGTAGCGGCGGGTCTATCCCGCCACCCGAGGGTTGTAGCGGCGGTCTCCGACCGCCGGGCGGCGGTGGGGACACCGCCGCTACAGGAATCGTTTCCGCATCGGCATGCAGCCAGCGCGTTCCGCCGAGTGGTTCAACGCGCGAAAACTCAATCGTCTGCCCGCCCTGGCCGCGTACCCCACCCTTCAGGAGCACATCGCGCCATTCGCTCTGCCGCAGCGTTTCGCCCGCAATCAGCCGGTTCGACCAGTTGTGCGGGTGCCGATAGAAATCAATCGCCTCGCGCAAGGGCGGGTTCTCCTCCCGCGTCTCAAAGAGCGGCATCTGTAGCGCCGGTCTCTGACCGGCGAAATTGCTGTGACTTCGATCCGGCGGCGAGGACATCGCCCCTACAGACGGCGATGAGGACATCGCCGCTACAGTGCCGTTCCGCTTGCGCACCGCTTCGATGATGGTGCGCGGATCAATCCGCTCGTGCACGTGGAGCGAAACGGTGGGAACCTCGAACGACATCCGCTCCGCCTTGCCCGCCCACACCAGTTGCGGGTCAAGGTGCGGATCGTAGGCGTAGGATTTCTTCGGCGGGTCAGGCGGGTCCGTCTGCGGCGTCACCAAGCCCACGGGCGGGTTATTGGCGCGCTTCTTTCCCTTGTGGTCATATTGCTCGATCGGTTTCTTATTGCTTTTTGCGCTCTTCCCGCTGGGCATGACTCCCCTTCAACCTATCTTTCTGCCTTTAGGAATTACAGGCTCACCGCCACGATCAGCCGGAAGGTTATTGTCCGTGTTTCGCGGTTGCCGGGCAAGACCAATCATCAGGCAAGAAGCAAGGCCGCGTGCGTTGCCTGCCCCACGATGCCGAATGGGAGAACCCCGCCACGGGATTGAAACGATTGGTGGACCTGGTCGGGATCGAACCGACGACCTCATGACTGCCAGTCATGCGCGCTCCCAACTGCGCCACAGGCCCACTTTGACATGTTTTTCGTTCGGCTCGCTGCGAACCGCCAACTAGGTTTGGTTGTAACACGCTGGCGAATTTATGTCAATCAAAGGTCCCCGCATCAGGTTGCTGGACCCCCCGGACGGGAACAAAACCAAGCGGGCCGGTGTCTATACTATTGAAGCAAAATCGCGGAGCGTCTGGCTCTTGCCGGATGGCCGTTGACCTGATATGTTGAAGCCATGGCGGACACCATGCGCTCAATTGCCATTCCCCTGGAAGGGGTCATCCCGGCAGAAACTGGCGAGTCCGAACTGGTCGCGGAGCTAAAGGCCGGCTCGGAGGAGGCGTTTGCCTACCTGCTCTCAGTTTATCGAAATCCGGTCTACGGCCTCGTCTACCGCATGGTCGGCAACGAAAATGATGCCGCCGATGTGGTTCAGAACGTCTTCGTGAAAATCATCAGGGGCGTGCGGACTTTTAAGGCCGAGAGCAGCCTCAAGACATGGATTTTCCGCATCGCTGTCCATGAGACTTCCAATTACCGCCGCAGTTGGTTTCGACGAAAGCGCCGGGAAGTTTGTTCGCTAGATGACGACCCTCGCGAGCCGGCGTTCGTCAGCCTTGACCTGAGTGGCGGCGTCAAGACTCCCTACGAAGAGTTGGAGCAGTCAGAAAGACAGGAATTGATCGAGAGCGCCTTGGGCCATGTCCCCGAGCCGTTCCGCAGCGTTCTGCTGCTTCGCGAGATCGAGGGTTTCTCCTATGATGAGATTGCGGCGGTGCTGCGGCTGGCCGAAGGCACGGTGAAATCACGCCTGGTCCGGGGCCGGGAACTTCTAAGGCAAAGGCTGTCGACTTTGCTGGCGGAAAGCGGCAAGTAGTGAGTACGAGGGTGGACTAAGATGTTTGAGACCTGTGTTGAGATGCGGAGGCATTTGTCAGACTTTGTGGATAACGCCTGCGACCCGGCGGTGAGCAGCTCTATCCGGCGCCACCTCTCCCATTGCGCGGTTTGCCAGAGTGAATTGGAGCGCGCCCAGCTCGTCAGTTCCGATCTTGCTACTTTGCCGCGTCGCGCCGCCTCGCCGGAGGCGGATCTGCGGTTGAGGGTCCGCATGTCTCATGAATTGCACCGCAATGTGGTCGGCCGGTTGGGAGTGCGTTTGGACAACGTGCTGCGCGCCCTTCTTTTGCCTGCATCAGGAGGCGCGCTGGCCGCATTTGTGCTATTCACACTGATGCTCCGGTCGCTGATGATCCCGGCGAGTCATATTCCGGATGTGCCGTTACCCATATCGACTCCCCCGCAAGTCCGGATGCTGGCGCCGCTCGACTTCGACCCCGGGAGCCAGCCCCTGGTGGTGGTGACGGAAGTGGGTGCGGACGGGAATGCGACCGGTTATCACGTGATTTCTGGCGCTCCCACGCCGGAGATCATGAAGGGTCTTGACCGGTTAATTTATTTCAGCATTTTTTCGCCAGCTACGCGCTTCGGCATTCCGGCGAAAGGCCGGATGGTGCTTTCTCTGCGGGAAATTACCGTCCGCGGATAGCGGATAGATGAAAATTATTCGCTTCGCTAAATTTTCCGGATAATCCCGGGAGTCACGAAAGGTCATTGCAACCAAGTTGTCCTGCTCATCGCTCCAGCCCTCTTCTTCCCTCATCAAGTCCCACGCCAGGGGGCCCCTCTCGGGATTTCCTGGCAGCGCCGGCCTGGCGCTGACCGTAGCATTTTTGATCCCACTTCTGGTTCCCTACCCTGCCTTCGCCCAGCAGCAATCCGGGAACGTCATTCTGGACTCCAGCGAGCAGCTTTTTGACGTGCTGGCGGCGCTTGAGGCCTCGGGTTACAACACGGGGGCGAACATTGACACGGGGGAGAGCACGCGGGCGGAGGTCAGGAGCTACTTAGCTCGCCAGAACCTGCCAGTTCGCAGCCAGATCTCACTTTTTTATTCCAATCATCAGATCACGGATGATCCGGGTGAGGATTTGGGACAATATGTTTCCTTGGCCTTGCTGCTGGGGCCGGCTCCGGATTTCAAGCTGACGATTCCGATGAAGGATTTGCCGCCGGATGCCAGGGCGGTGGCGGGCCTCATCCCCCTCCTCAAGACTTTCTATCGCCAGGCCAACCTCCTCGATCTTTGGTCGCGTCTCGGACCCAGGTATGAGCTGGAGCGGGCCAGATACCGTGAAAAGGTGAGGCGGGACATCCAGCTCAGCGATGCCTATCTTCGTTTCCCCAGCGGCTCCTACCTCGGTCGAACCTATACCATTTTCATTGCTCTGCTGGGCGCTCCAGGCCAGGTACAGGCGCGCATTTACGGTGATAACTACTTCCTGGTTGTGACCCCTTCAAAGGATCTGAAGCTCGATGATATTCGCCACCAGTATCTCCACTTTCTTCTGGACCCTCTGGCGGTGAAATTTGGAGCTGACATCGAACAAAAATCGGCGTTGCAGGCCATTGCCCGCAAGGCGCCGGCGCTCGGAGATGACTTCAAGAGCGATTTTTCCTTGCTGGTTACGGAGTGCCTGATCCGCGCCGTCGAATTACGGATGGACAAGCCGCAAGATGCGGAAAAGCAAGTTGATCGTGATCTCGCTTCAGGCCTGATCCTGACACCTTACTTCTATTCCGAGCTTGCGGATTATGAGAAGCAGCCGGCCGCCATGAGCATCTTTTACAAGCAGATGATTGCGGGGATGCAGTTGAAAAAGTTGGAGCAGGAACTCGCCGATTACAAATTTGCTCCTCCGGCGCCGGCCACTACCATTCAAAGGCCTGTGGTTCTCAGCCCGCGGGACCAATTACTGCACCAAGGCGACAACCTGATCTACCAGGGAAAATATGAGGAGGCGGAGGCCGTCTTCCAACAGGTGCTGCAGAAATTCGATGCCAAGAGTGCTAAGGCTCTTTATGGGATGGCAGTGGCTGCGGCGAATACGCGCAAGCCGGACCTGGCGGAAAAGTACTTTAAGAAGACGCTGGCGGTGGCTCGCGACGTGCGAATTGTAACGTGGTCCCACATCTATCTGGGGC
>JBOGKI010000478.1:0-4012 GCA_050745605.1 Terriglobia bacterium
GGCCCGAGTTGATCGAAGCCATGGTGAAGGCGAACTTTTTTTACGTCTTCATCGGCATCGAAAGCCCCTCCCCCCAGTCCCTGACGGAAGCCAAGAAATATCAAAACCTGCGGCGTGATCCGCTGGAGAGCATTCACTTCATCCAGAACCAAGGTCTTTGGGTGACGGCGGGCTTCATCATCGGTTTCGACTCTGATACCGAAGATATTTTCGAACAGCAAAGAGACTTCATTGAACGCGCCGCCATCCCTTGGGCCATGGCCGGGTTTTTGCAAGCGCCTCCCACCACTCCGCTTTTTGATCGAATGCTGAAAGAAGGCCGATTACTCATGGAAAGCACCGCCACCAGCAACTTCGATCCGCCCAACTTTAGAACGCTCCTGCCGTTGCCTGTTCTGCTGGAGGGTTACCGCGGGATTCTCGCTTCCCTCTACGCGCCCTCTGCATTTTTCGACCGGTGTTATCGTTCGCTTCTCCAGTGGAAGGCCCGCCCGCCGCAGAAGCCGCCGGAAATTCCGCTCTGGCCCATGCTTGGAATTTTGGTTCGCTCCATGGTCCACCAAGGCATCCTCTCTTCCTACCGCAAAGCGTACTGGAAGTTCCTGTTTCGACTCGTCGCCCATTGGCCCCTCGATCCACCAAAGTTCAGCCTTGGATTTGCGATGCTGTTGTCAGGACATCACTTCATACGCTATGCAAGGAGTGTGGTGGGCCAACTGGAAGCCGAACTCGACAAGTGCAGAGTCGAGAAGGAACCCACAGAATTTCACAACGAGACGGCCGCTGCCAGGAACCAAGCCTGATCCTCGCTTGCGGGCGGCGAGCCATACGAACCAGGCAGGCAGCCCGCGGCTTGCAGGGAGTCACCCGCAGCTTCGAAGACGGATCCGCTTCGCTCCTCCCAGGGCATCCTCGTGAGAGTTCCTTTCCAGCCATCCGCTCGACAAGGTTCAGACTTCAACCTCTACCCCGCCACTCGATTCAGCAGCCATTGCAGGCTGTATTGACATCCGGCGCCGCGGCCATCGCTCTCCGGCCGTTTTGGCATCGCCCCCGGCCATCAACAGCGGCCATCACGGCGCCGGGTCGATCTGGCCGGGAATTTTTCGAACACCTTGAAACTGTCTTGAACGTCGTGGCATCGAACCCTGTTAAGGGGACGCGTCGAATTTTGAACAACCCTGGCCCTGAGGGTGCGCCGGACCGGCGCAAGACGCAACCCGCTTGGGACGGAGGCCAGGGTGAATGACGATATATTCCGCCGCGCCACGAGTTGCCGGAACCCGGCTGACGGCGCTCCGGGTGCTTTTCGTTGTCAGGGACGAGACCAAGAACAGATTCTAGTTGCTGACCATTAACGAAGGGAGGAAATACAATGGGAGCAGGACTACAACAACCTCAACCGGCCGGAGGCGGGGCTCCGCCATTCCGGCTGGACGTACAACTTCACGAACTTTTGAAAAGGCCGGCTTCAAACCGGCTCCTTCCGCCACCCGTCGCCGTTCCACAGAAGCTACCCGATCCCGTCTTTCCGCAACATCCCGAACTCCTGACCGGCGAACATCTGGCCATGGATGAACACGGATCGCCCACCGACCCCTACCAGCGGCAGTGGACAGCGCCGATAATCTATAAGGCGATGAGAGGCTGGATGTTTCCTTACCTCAAGTCCCGCCTGCTTCCCGGTGACTTCCACCCCATCATTGCCTATCTCTTCACCGAGTGGAAATGCAATCTCGATTGCCACTATTGCTGGGCGTTTGACAACCGCGTGAAGGGCATGACGGAGGACGTGGCCAAGCGTTCGATCGATTGGCTGCACGGCACCACCTGCCGCGTCCTGGCGCTGATGGGCGGCGAACCGCTCCTCCGGCCGGATTTCGCCCACAAGGTGGTTTACTATGCGGCGAAGAAAGGATTCTGGTTTACCTACCCACCAACGCCCGGCTGCTCCGTCCCGAAGTGATCGATAAGTTGGCGGACGCCGGCGTTGCCACCGTCAATTTCGCTGTCGATACCGTGGACGAAAAGCCCGGCCTTCCCAAGGCCCTGAACCCCGTGCGGAGATACTTCGATTATCTGGTCAAAAAGCAATACCGTTACGGCTACTCGGTGTTTTTCAACATGAACATCTGCCGGACCAACCTGGAGTCGCCCATGATACCGGCATCGCTACCGATTATCACATCAACGAATCGCCCATGATCGAGCAGGAACACTTCAAACACGCTGACCAGAACAGCCCCTTTCTCACCCAGGAAGACTGGCCCAAGGTGGATGCCCTAATCGATTGGCTCATCGAGAAGAACAAAGCTGGCTACAAGATGGTGAATTCCGTGAAGCGCTTGAATGACATGAAAGCATTCCTGCGCGGCAAAGTGGAGCCCTGGAACTGCCGGGCGGGCCAGAACTCCATGATTATTCGCGTCGATGGCGCGCTGGCGCCCTGCTTCCCCATGTACTCGGCAAATTATGACTGGGGCATGATTGAGAAACGCAACTTCCAGAAGCCCCAGCTCGATGAAATGAAGAAGACCTGCCAGACGCATTGCTTCTCCACACTGAACCACAACCTCGGTTATGCCTACGATGATGCGAGGGCTGTCAAGTGGGTGCTAAGGCAAGCGGCCCGTGGCTTCCAGGGAACCAGCGGTAGCTTCGGCGACTGATCCGCTTCGCTCCCCTCAGGGCATGGCCGTGAGAAATCCCCCGGGGGCAAGCAGCTCGGCTTGTCCCTGGGCTGTCCAATTCCTTCTCTTGCCTTCGGCAAGCAATCTCAGGGTTTCAAAAAACAAACTTCTGCTCCGCCCGCCTCCTCGACTTCTTAAGATTTGCAGCTTATATTGATAACCAACGCTCACGCGGGGGATTTCAGACCACCTGGCATCTACAAAAAGGGCTTGCACCTTTCCCCGGGGGCAAGGTTTAGATTCGCCTGGAGGCAATTTCATGCGGCAAACGCTCACCATCTCCGCGCTCGCCGAGCGAGCCGGGGTTTCGTCGAAGACGCTTCGCTATTGGGAGAGCCGGGGGCTGCTGCCGCGCGCGGCGCGGAGCCACACGGGTTACCGCCTTTTCGATCATGGGAGCCTGCGCTACGTAGCGTTCATCCAGAAATCGAAAGCCATCGGTCTGACCTTAGCCGAGATGCGTGAGATTCTGCGTCTCGCCCGCAGCGGCCACTGCCCTTGTCCCGAAGTGATCGATTGGACGGAACGGAAAATCGGCTCGCTCGAAGAGCAGATTGGTTCGCTTTCAGCCTTGCTTCACCGCCTGAAGCGGATCCGCCGGCAATGGTCGCAGGCGCCGTGCCCGCCCGGCGAATGCGGTGATGTCTGCCGTTTGATCGCGGAATTGCCGGAAGCAAAATCCGTGAAAGGAGGCAAGCCCGATGCGAAAACTATGGCTGGTTCTCTCTGTGGGACTGGTGACGCTTGTTGTGACCGCGTGGCCGGCTCTGGCAACCGTTGTCGCTAATTGTCCGTGCTGCCCGCACTGCCCCATCTGCAAGTAGATGGCGGAAGTGTGATTGGAACGCGCGGCTGGCGGCCGTTGATTGCGTACGCCAAGCGGTCGCCAGCCGTCCTACGTCACACCTGTACTGTGCCCACCCCACGCTGTTTCCTTGTCTACACGACTCGTACGCGCATCAAATCCGCCCGTGCAGCAGGATGTCTGTCATCGGGCCATGTAGGGGCAGGCCATGTGCCTGCCCGAAAGGGCGCCCACCAGGGGCGCCCCTACCGGGAGTGATCAAATTCGCCGGTGCAGCAAGATGTCCGTCACCCAGGTCACGAAGAAGAGGACGCTGATGTAGCCGTTGATCGTGAAGAAGGCGGCGTTGATCCTGGAAAGATCCGAAGGCTTTACCAGGGCATGTTCATAGGCGAGCAGCAAAGCCACTGCCGCCAAGCCGGTGAAGCCAATCCAACCCAAATGCTCGATTCTCGCCAGTTCCACGAGCAGCGCGAGCATAATCACGTGAAGGAAGATTGAGCCGTAGAGCGCCGCG
>JBOGKI010000479.1:0-4011 GCA_050745605.1 Terriglobia bacterium
GTTGTTGAAAGCTGCGCAGCGCCCGCGCCGTTGCCGTAGTGGTGCTTCCGGAATCAAGAACCACCGACTGGCCTTCCTTAACCAGACCAGCCGCCGCTGCCGCAATTCTTTGCTTTTCCTTACGGTAGAGTTTTTCTTTTTCATGCAGGTTTGGATCCAGCAGAGCCGCCGAACGGACCGGCAATGCCCCACCGTGAGTCCGGTGCACCATCCCCTGGCTGTGCAACGTCTCGAGGTCCTGGCGGATGGTGACCTGGGAAGTGGCAAACTTTTTGGCGAGCGCTCGAACCAGAACCCGGCCGTCGCGATTGACCAGGTCGAGGATGGCCCGGCGCCGCTCCTCGCTCAGGATTCGGGTTGGATCACTTCGGTCCATGGTTCACATGTTCTGGTTGCGATTCATTTCATTAGCCTTCGATTTGAAAAAGCGTCACAAGTTTCGCATAAGTTCACGGCCCGCGCAAGAATAATCTGGCTAAGGTAGGCGCGTGATTTCGGTTGCATCGATAAGGCGGCGTCGAGCGCGAATGCAGCAGAAGGAAAGGCTGGCGGGTATTCAGGGTGGGCCAGCTTGGCGGCGCGGTTCCGATGAAGCCCCCAGCAGCGGCACGCCGGATTGCGAACCGATCAATCGGACCAGACGACCGCGCCCTTCTTGAGTTCAGGAATGATAAACTGCCGCGTGCCTTCGTTCAACTCCGTCTTGCCTTCATCCATCGGCTCCAGGAATTGCAGGAAATGGATATTGGAAGGGTTCCCACTCGTGAACGTAATGATGATGCGCTCTTCAGGTATTTGGACAGCAACTTCCTTTGCCTTGAGTCCTTTGAAATTCGCAAAATAGATGTGCAGCTTCCCATTGACTCTGGCGATTTGGGTCGAAACGAAAGGAGATGCCTGGATCACGACCGTTGGCTTGAGTCCTGAACGGTGAAGAATCTCATCAGCCAAGTCACGGCGGAGTTTATCGAACGCCGTGCCCTTGAAGCTTCCATCCGCCGCGCGGTCATTGAACTGTTTCTGAAGCTCCTGGTAGTACGTTCTTGCCGGATATCCCGGGTCATAGAGGATCTTTAATCCGGATTTCGATACCTGCCTTTGGTTGGCATTAATGATTCCAAGCAGGTGATGAAGCGGGTTCTGGTTCCGAAGGCGGCGTTGGTCGTCATAGCTTGCCGTCTCCCCCGTCAGCATCAGCCACCTACCGGATTTTACATAAGACGCGAGTGCACGCAACTCCGCATCACCAGTGCACTTGACATCAGCAAGAATCAGGGCATTGCCGGCGAAAGCATCCAAGGTCCTCGGTGTGATAATTTGAAACTCGAGGTGTGATTGCAGAAGCACACACAGGATGCCCCGATAAGACTGTATGAATTCCTCCGGAAAGTAATCGCGTGTCTTGGGAGAAAAGTAAACTCCGATCGGATTCATTGGCTGACGCGGTGAGTAGAAAGTCTCTTCATGCTGGGCGATCCACGCAAAGATTTCAGTTCGAGTCTTGATATCATTCGATCCGGACATCACGTGGCCGCGAGCGTCCCAGGTGTTGCATCCGGCCGTTAATTCCGACATGGCCAGATTCTGCATCGCCTGGCGCGGATCGACTGTCGTCTCGCCGTCCCAGGAGTAATTGAGAATCCAGGAAGGCTTCCCCTGGGCGAAGGCTCGAAATGAAGAATAGCCGGTCTGGTAATCGAACCAATTGAGGGGCGTTCGGCCTGCCGCCATGTGATCTCCATTGCCAAACTCGTATTCGTGACAAATCACATCAACGACCTGATACAGCTCGTATGGATCAGCGCCGACTTGCGGAACATCCGCCTCGATACCCGGCCAGATTTCAGCGATGGTAAGACATTTGGGATTTTCTGATTTTACGGTCTCATTGATTTCCCTCATGAAATCCGTGATGGACCGTATGCGGAAATCGATCCAGCGGATGAAACCGGGATCGTTGTAATCGCCAAGTTTAATATCCGTCCTGGCGTTCAGGCCCGTCGCGCGCTTGAACGCTGCAATGGTGAAATCGTCGAAGCTCGCCCAAGTCTTCTCCCAACCGGTGTAGTGCGTCATCCAGTAGGGGATATCGACGTAAACGCCATCGATTCCGGTGGCGGCAATTTGCCTCACGCGTTGCATGTACATTTTCCGCCAGCCGGGTGCATAGGGAGTGATCCAGGCATCTTCATCGCCGCGAGCGATCCAAAATGCCGCTGGATAGCCGAATATTGCGGGTTTGCCCTTGATGTCTCGCTGAACCCAATCGGGATGGTCTTTGAACAACGTGTGGGCCGTTTGTGGGGCATGCGCCGTGATACATTCCAGGCCGGAGATATAAATAAACGCGTAATTCCCTACAGCGTGAGCCTTCTCCGCGACAGCTTTGATGGCTCTCAATTTCTCAGTTGGATCGATGAAGCTCTCGTAGCGCCCGGTGATGTCGTTGTCCGTTTCGATGCCGAAGACATGAGATGCCGTGGCTTCTTCAATGATGTGGTCAACGCGATCCATGCGAAGCCCATAGCCTGCGATTCTGGCATAGTGCGTCCACGGCACAGGCAGCGCCGATTCTTCCGATGGAGTGGCGTTCGCGGGGTGAGCACCCGAAATCACGCCGAGAATGCCCCTGCCCGATGCACGCCAGCGATTGGCCGGCGCTAGGCTCTCCGCATTCGTGACGCCTGCTCCCGCCATAAGCGCAGCGGCACAGCCGGCTTTCAGAAATCTTCTTCGAATCATTTAGGGTTTCACTCTCCGATTGGAATGAAATCTGCCGGTGGCCGAGCACATCGTCAGGGCATGGCCGAACCCATGCCCTGACGGTCCCCGTGCGATTCTACGTAGCGGGCTGCGGATGGCCTAAAGCGGAGATAGGGAAGCGATGCCCGAACCGGCGTCCAACGCAGGAAGTTTCCTCTCCGCCTTCCAACCTCCCATGCCTTCGCCGGGCGGGCTAAAACTCAAAGCGTAGCGCAATGGTCCCTTGACGAGGAAGGCTCCCGTACGCGAGTGAGCTGATGGCGCCGAAATTGGGATCGGTGAATCCTGCATCCGGAGGGCCAAATCGTGGCGTGTTAAAAGCGTTCGTAAAGTCGCCTCGGAGCTGGAGGGACATGTTCTCCCGCAAGGCGAACCGCTTGCTCAGCGACATATCCACATTATGGATGCCGGGAGCGCGCAGGTTGGAGTTATACCGCGGGGCGTTGCCGAGTTGCTGATCTCCCGGGTCGCAGATCGCTCCATGCTGCGGGTCGGAGCACTCCAAGTGATTGGGATTGAAATCGAAAAAACTCAGCGCCCCTCCGCTGTTGACGATCTGGTCGAACGAGTAGGAACTGCGCGGATTGCCATAGATGGAAGCACGCTGAGAACCCCCGGCAAACCGGGCCAAAGAATCGGAGAGGTGAATGGGTTGTCCCGTCTGCAGCGTCACAACGCTGCCTACCGTCCAACCCCCGACCACGGCATCCAGGGCTCGATTAATGTGACTGGCAAAAGTTCGCCCGCGGCCGAAAGGCAGGTCGTAAACCAGGGCGGCGACAAGCCGGTTGGGCGTGTCGTTGGCGCTGATGCTCTTCTCCAGCGCCAAATCACCCAGGTATTGAGGCTCGCCCTGGCTCAGCGTACCAATCCAGGAAGCGTTCCCACCCTCGTCGGAGTCATCCATAAACTTTGAAAATGTATAGTGCCCCATAAAGCTCAGCCCGTGGCTCGTCCGTTTCTCAAAGCTCACATTCAGAGCGTTGTAGAAGGCGTTGGCCGCAAAGGGCGGAAAGCCCGAGAAACCCCCGGCGAACTGCGGATAAGGTTGTAGAAGATAGGAGACGGGAATTGTTGATTGATTGTAGATCGAGTTGGGCAGGTTGAAGATCGGCGCCGGCATCCCCGGCACTTGCGCGAATAAATATTGGAACGGATTTTCAACTTGGGTTTGCAGACCCGCGCTTCCGTATTTTTGGGCGTTCGCCAGGCTAATGAAATTGCGGTTGGCCGGAGTGTAATTCCAAG
>JBOGKI010000480.1:0-4005 GCA_050745605.1 Terriglobia bacterium
GGGCAGTGGAGTGCGGGCGAGATAGGACCCCAGGCCGGCGCGCTCGCCGTGAAAATACTCATCCCACAGAACGCGCTTGGAGGTTCCCAGGCTGACGGAATTCACGAACAGCTCCAGGTTGGACGCCTGCTCGATGCCGTCGTTGGTCAATGGAAATGAACCGGCCCACCAAACTGCTTCGCCGCTGCCCAGCGCAAAGGATACAACGGCCGCGCCGTCGCGATCCCCGTAATACCGCACCTGGTCAGGCGTAAGCAAACCTAACCGGGTTGCGCTTTCAATGCGAATTTTTGGAGCATGCCAGGAGATCCTGCCCGGCAACTCTGGGGAAAAGGCTGAGGCATTCGGGTCTGTTCCAGCATGGACGATGACCGGTCCCATCGAAAGGATCGCGGCTCCCGCCGGACCCGTTGCCAACACCAGACCTCCTCGCCTCATGAAATCCAGAATCTGCGATTTTTCCTGGAATGACGGCCGGAACCAGGGGTCCGCCAGGATCAGGACCACGCCTTGAGCCACGGCGGGAAGATCCTGGGGAGGGCGGCTCCACCGTTCAACCTTGCAACCCATCTCGCTGAGTAGCAGGAAAGCCGCTTTGGCTCCGCCGGGCGCGGCCGAATAACTCGACGGGAAAAACCGGGGCGTGGTCTGGGGCGCAGGAACCCACAGCGCAGCAGCGAAGGAGGCTACAATGACAAAGACGCCGCAGATGAGCAGAATTCTCCGGTCCTGCGGGTTCAGCGGGTTTGGCATCCCAACAACTCCAGATCATTCAAAATGGCCTCGAAGTCCGGCTCTGAGGCTGCAGCGCCACCGTACCAGACCTTTTCGTACTTGGCGGTGACCGCTATCAACGCCGTCCTCTGGGGGTGGTTCTTCGGCATAAGCTGCAGGTACTCACGATGAGTGCGCGCGCGCTCAACTTCCCACATGCCGAAATCCTGAAGCCGATAGACCCCTGCCCAGTAAGCGAAGCGAACCGCTTCCCGGAATTCACCCTCCTTCGACGCGGAGCGCGCGTCCCGTAACCAGTCGCGCCAGCTCCGCGGCGCATTCACGGGAGGACCGGCAGTTGAGAACGAAAGGAGATTCTCAGCCAGCAAGGCGCGCGCCACAAGCGCGATGAAGCAGATGACGAGCACAAAGAGCAGGAACGCTACGAGCCAGCGACCGGCATCAGGTCCAAGGCCCATCCGGCCCAACAACCGGCTGAATTGTCTGCCAATCCAGGCGTGGATACCCTGCCAGATCCGTTCGAGTGGGCTGGGCAAAGAATGGGCTCGCCGGAACTCTCGGCGTGAAAGAATCTGATCCAGTCTGGAGTGGGCGAGGCCAAGCCGGGCAATGCCCGGGCCGGCCCAAGGGAAGGCGGCCCGGCGCATGGCGCTGAGCCGATCATCGAGGTCCTGAACGCAACGGCGGACCGGGCAATGGCCCTCCGCCACATGAAGGAGCTCACTCTTCAGCCATGTGGTGGGAACCGTTAACGATTCGTCATCCGTCTTTACGTTCCACGCTGGCGGGAGGGCCTCCGCCACGGCACGCGCTTGACCGGGGCGCTTCGCCAAATCGCGGGCCTTGATTGAGAGCCGGTCGAGGGCGCCGAGATAGCCCTGAAGGTCAATCGCCGGGCTCTCGGCCGGACGCGCGGAGATCTGCCGGCCGGGGTGATAGGAAACGAAAAGGCACGCAGCAATCGGCAAAAGCTTGGAGATCATGTTCAGGAAGTCGAGGGCCACGCAGCCGCGCTAGTGGAAGGAAGCGAATTCGGGTCGTCCAGCGAGCTCATCATCAATTCAAGGTCCAACCCTTCCTTGCGAATTCGCATGTCGTAGTAAGCAAGGGCCAAAGCAATCACCAGGAGCGGACTGGTGAGGACCTGGCTCACACTGCCTGCGATTTGCATGGGAATCACGAGCCAGACCAGATTGTGCCCGGCCTTGAGCGCAAAGATGGCAGCGAGGATCGTAACCGGAAATTCAAAGACCACCGCCGCCACGAAACTGACGAGGGCTATTAATATCGTGATCACGATGAGCCGCCCCAGATACCCTTGCGTCAGCAGCGTGCTGCGATCAATCGAGGCGGAAGGCGACACTCTCTCGATCACAAAGGCAGGTACGGCCACCCCGTAGCGCAGGCTCAGGATGTAGACAAGAGGGAGTCCCAGCAGGAGTAAAAGGAGTCCGGCCAGAATTCCCGCGATATCATGGCTCCTGACCGAAACCATCATGATGATGAATCCAATGATGGAGGGAACCGACAACCCCAATATACGGACGCCGACGCCGCCGAGAACGAGTGTCAAATCCCAGAGGCGGCCCCAGATCGAACGGTACGAGTCGCGAATATCGGTGGGGTGACCCAAATAGAGTTGAGAAATGGAGTGAGTGGTTCCACCCAAGGCAGCCTCGTAGCCCACCAGGTAAACCACCAACACCATGACCGTTGAGATCAGCCACGCCATTCCCAGGCCCGCGCCGGACGGCGGAGCATGTCCCGGCAGGCCCGATGGGAGCACCAGCGCGTGGGAGCTTAAAACATCCCGAAGGAGATTGGCCGCCAGGATAACCGCCTGCGGAGCCGCCATGATGCCCACAAAGAGGAGGAAGTGCTCCCGGTAGAACGTGAAGGTCTGATCCAGAAGCTCACCCAGCGACAAGGGTCGCAGGTCGGAATTCATAGCTGCCTCTTCGTCGGAGGGATGGGTTGCAGATGGGGCTATTGTACAGCACGAAAACCGGAATGCAAACAAGAACCGCGGCAATCGGCAGGCGGCGGGGTGGTCGGCTGCGAGAGCCGCTGCTGCAAAAGTCTTAGATGGCGCGGGATCTTAGCGTTCTTTGGTGAGCTGGACTTCGATCCAATCGTCCTTGAAACTTGCGGTTGACTTTACCGGATTGACCGGCGACGGCAGGTCGATATCCGCCAGGAATGCGCCGAACCCGCTTCCTGCCGGTTTGCCGCTACTTTTCGAAGAACTCCCAGGATCTGCCTTGAGTCCCCAAATCACCACGCGCTGAGGGCTGACTCCAACCTCAGTCTCACTGGCCGGGAAACTCGGACCTTGGACCTTGACCTCGATCCCTTGCTCTTCTTCACGGATTACGACATTCGACGGCCTCTGGATTTCCTCCTCCGCGCGGAACCAATCCGCCAGATCACTGCCGTGCTGTCTTCCCCGCCGTTCAAACCCAGCATAGGCCCGGCGGGCAATGGCCTCCTGAATTCGTACCTCCAGACGACCAAGGTCTATTCCGGTCGAGATCTTGAGTGGTAAGGCTGGGAGAGACTTGTCTGCCGCGTCTTTTGCCATATCGAACCCCTATGGCTTCGATGAGGTCACGGCTCCCGCGGTTCCATCTAAAATCTTATGCCCGGTCTGGCCTGACTTTGAATCCCCAGCGGCGGTGCCGGCCGCCATCACCCTTGGACTTCCATCCTTTCGTTTTCTGGAAGAAGCTGACCCTTTTCGAGGTGGCGGATGACGGTGGCGTGGCGGGCTGCATTCGGATCATGCGTGACCATGATGATGGTCTTGTGAAAGTCGCGGTTAAGGCGGCTGAGAATGTCCAAGATTTCACCGGCGGAGCGGGCATCGAGGTCGCCCGTGGGCTCATCCGCCATAATCAGCGTCGGATCCGTCACAATAGCGCGGGCAATGGCCACCCTCTGCTCCTGGCCGCCCGAGAGTTGCCGGGGATAATGCTGAATCCGGTCTTTCAGACCCACCAACTCCAAGGCGTTGATCACGTGCTTACGGCGCTCGGCGGACGAAAGTTTGGTAAGCAGCAGCGGCAGCTCCACGTTCTCGAAAGCCGTGAGCACCGGAATCAGGTTGAACGTCTGGAAAACAAAACCCACGTGCGAATTGCGCCACGCCGCCAGGCGGTCTTCACCGACGTGCGCCACATCCTCATCCAGCACCTTGAGCTCGCCCGCCGTGGGGCGGTCGATTCCAGCGATGATATGCAGCAGCGTGCTCTTGCCGGAGCCGGACGGGCA
>JBOGKI010000481.1:0-4001 GCA_050745605.1 Terriglobia bacterium
GTTTCTGCTGTTCGCAATGCCTGCCGCCTGGGGCCAGACCACTTTCGGGTCCATCACCGGGTTGGTGACTGACGCTTCGGGGGCTGTGATACCCGCGGCGCAGGTCACACTGAACAACCTGGGCACGACCGAAAAGCGCAGCATGACCACGGGCAATGACGGGCTTTACCAATTTGTGAACCTGTTGCCCGGAAACTACGGCATCAAGGTTGATAAGGAAGGATTCAAGAGCTTTGCCCGCAGCCCCGTGGTGGTGGAGGTGCAGCAAACGGTTCGCATCGACGTCAGGATGGAGTTGGGGCAGGTGAGCCAGACGGTGGAAGTGACGGCCCAAACGCCCTTGCTGCAGCCCGAGACTTCGTCCCTCGGGCAGGTTATCACCACGCGGCAGGTGAACGAGCTGCCGCTGAACGGGCGCAACCCCATGAACCTGGTGGCATTGGCGCCGAGCGTGGTGCCGCAGGGCCAGTCGATGAGCACCCCGACCGGGCAGAACCCATTCGGCTACAGCAATTATCAGATTGGGGGTGCGATCGCCAACCAGGGCGCCGAGTACCTGGACGGCACGCCTCTCAACAACAGCTACATCAATGAGCTGAGCCTGATTCCTACCCAGGATTCGCTTCAGGAATTCAAGGTGCAGACGAATAACCTGGACGCGGAGTGGGGCCGCTTTGCGGGTGGCGTCATCAATTTCACCACCAAATCCGGCACCAACCAGCTTCACGGCGCGGCCTATGAGTATTTGCGGAACACGGTGCTTAACGCCGGCAATTTCTTCGATAACGCCAACGGCGTCAACCGCGCGCCTTTTGTGCAGAACCAGTTCGGCGGCAACGCCGGCGGTCCGGTTTACATTCCGCACCTCTACGACGGGCGCGACAAGACCTTTTTCTTCGCCAGCTATGAAGGCTTCCGGCAGCGTTTTGGCCAGTCTTTCCTGGAGAGCGTGCCGACCGTGGCGGAGAGGAGCGGTGACTTCACCAATTTCCGCGACTCGAACGGCAACGTCATCCCGATTTACGATCCCACCACCACCACCGCGAATGCCAACGGGACGTACACTCGGCAGCAGATCGCTTGCAACGGCGCCGTGAACGTGATCTGCCCGCAAAACATCAACCCAACCTCAAAGGTCATGCTGGGCGAGTTCCCCATGCCCAATACCGCCGGCGCGCCGTTCACCGCCGTGAATAACTTTGTTCACAACGCCAGCGAAGGTGGGGATAACGACGAGTTTACGATCAAGGTGGACCAGAACGTGAGCGACAAGCAACACCTGTTCGGCCGCTACACGCGCTGGACCAACTTGAACCTGCCCATCGAACCCTTCGGCAATACCGTTTGCCAGGACCGCTGCACGGAGACATTCACCACCAACAACTTTGAGGTGGATGATGTCTATGATCTCTCCCCGACTACGGTGATGGACGTGCGCATCAGCTTTGACCGAATGGCTTATGACCGCACCCCAGCAACTGCTGGGATCGACCTCTCCCAATTTGGCCCGGGCTTCGCCAAGCTTCAAAACCAGGTGTTCCAAGCGAACTTGCCCATTCCCAACCTTTCAGGACCGCTGGGCAATGTTTTCTCCACGCAGGGCGCCGGCAGCGTTATCATTGCGCGAGACGACACGGCGCGCCTAGCGGGCAGCCTCACCAAGATCGCGGGCCGCCACACCATCGAGTTTGGCGGAGAGTTCCGGCAGGACACCCACAATTACGCCCAGACCAATACTCCGGTGGGCATGTTCTGCTTCAGCGGTTCGTTCACCTCCAGCGATCCGGTCAATCAGATCGGCGGATCTTCGCTCGCCTCGTTTTTGCTGGGTTACGGAACTGGCGTCAGTCAGGCCACTCCCGCCCTGGTGGCCTCGCAACAACTTTACCCGGCGCTTTATCTTCAGGATCAGTTCAAAGTGAACGGCAAGCTGACCCTGAATTATGGAGTTCGCTGGGAACAAAACGGTCCCTATTCCGAGCGATTCAACCGGCTTTCGTACTTGGCGCCCAACGCGCCGATCAGCCTGCCGCAGCCCCCGTGCGTGACCCTTCCTGCCGGCACCGCAGCGGCACTCGGTTCAAGCCAGATCTGCTTACCCGCGTTAAAGGGCGCCCTGGGTGAGGTCGCCACCAGTTCGCGGCCTCAACGCTATTCCCAAAACCAGCCGTGGCTGCAGTTCTCTCCGCGCCTGGGTTTCGCCTATCAGTTGACCCCAGAAACGGTAATTCGCGGCGGGTATGGCCTGTTCTGGATCTCGAACGCTGTGGAGTTTGACGAGGCGCCCAACGAGGACGGTGAGAACAGCATCGGAACGCCGTGGCTCACCAGCGTGGACGGTGGCAAGACTCCTTGCGTCTCACCCTCACCGGTGGGATGCGTCGGAGGCGCGACCTTCAACCTGAGCAATCCCTTCCCCAACGGCATCACTCCGCCACCTGGCCGCAACATCGCGCTGTACCAGAATTTGCAGTACGGACAAGGGCCATTTTCCCTCTTACCCACAAATCCGTACGCCTACTATCAACAGTGGAACCTGGACGTGCAACACCAGTTGCCGGGCGGCACGCTGATCGACTTGGCCTATGCGGCGGCCAAGGGCACGCATTTGCCGGACTTTTCCCAGCAACTGGACGCCCTGCCCGACAAATATCTGTCGCTAGGCTCACACCTGACGGACACGGTCCCGAACCCCTTCTTTGGGCTGATCAATAACGGCACCGGATTGTCGGCGGCAACCACCACGCTCCAGCAGCTCCTGATCCCCTATCCGCAGTACGGAGGCTACTCGATTGGCGCCTCCGGTTTTTCCAACAGTATCTACAACTCCCTGCAGGCCAAGGTGGAGAAGCGGACGGCGGGAGGAGGGACGTTACTCGCCGCCTACACCATTTCCAAGATGATTACCACAGGCGATGTGGACTCTCTAACCAGTTGGCTGGAATCAACCGGCGCGGCCGGTATCCAGGACTGGAACAACCTCAAGAACGAACGGTCGCTTTCGAGCTACGACGTTCCGCAGCGGCTCGTCGTCAGCTACGTTGTCGATCTTCCCGTCGGCCATGGCAAGCGATTCCTGGCGAACGCCAGTGGGGTGGGCGGCAAGCTGGTTTCCGGCTGGAGCCTCGAAGGTGTTACGACCTATCAGAGAGGGTTCCCGCTGAACTTCAGCCTCAATTCGAGCGTGATTGGCCAGAACAATGGCCAGCGCCCCAATGATGCCGGCAATGCGGCTCTTAGCGGTTCGGCAGAAAGCCGGCTCAACAAGTGGTTCAATACTTCGGCGTTCAGCTATCCCGGCAATTACGTCTACGGCGGTGAAAGCCGCGTCGATCCTGTCCTCCGTTCCGACGGCATCCAGAACTGGGACTTCTCCCTGGTCAAGAATACCCGCTTCGGTCCCGACGACAAGCTGAATATGCAGTTTCGAGGCGAATTCTTCAACCTGTTCAACAAGCCGCAGTTTGGTCCGCCCAACACTTCCTGTTGCTCGGATCCCACCGCGCCTAGCTACAATCCAAGCTTCGGCGTGGTCAACTCAACCGTCAACAATCCGCGTTTGATTCAGTTTGCCCTCAGATTCACTTTCTGAGGCCACTCAAGTCCTCACGCCTGTAGGGGCGACCCTCGTGGTCGCCCTCCCGGCAGGCTCGAGGCCTGCTACTGCGCTGCATCGCGCGGAACGTAGCGGCGGGCTTTAGCCCGGCAGGTAGCGGCGGGTTTACCCCGCCATTTTGTGGTGGGATGAAGCGGTGGGCTTTGGCCCGGTACGCGAGAAGATAAATCCGTGTCCGGCTGAAGTCGGCCACTACGTCAGCAGGCACCCGGCCGCGGTAGCGTAGACCCGCGTCATCTGCGGGTCTGCGGCTTTTCGTTCTAGTGTCCTGTCACAGCCAATTCTTGACAGTGATCTTGAGGCGTTTCTGTAGCGGCGGTCTGTGACCGCCGATCTTTTTCAACGAGTTCGGCGCTCATAGAGCGCCGCTACAGCACGGGTTTGA